>NC_011071.1:4507500-4510000 GCF_000020665.1 Stenotrophomonas maltophilia R551-3
GAAGTGGCCTCAGCGCCGTTCCCGTGTGCTGCGAAGTTTCCTTCGTAGCGAGCCGCCCATTATAGCCGGCTTTTCCGCTTCGTCAACACCTTTTTTCAAGGCCGTCTCACCGGAGTGGACGTTGTTGCCGATGCTGCTTCGTCGTTGGACCCGAGGGTCTTTCGTCGTTGCGAGCCGCCTATTATGGCAGGCCTTTCAGCTTTGTCAACAACTTGTTGAAGGAACCTGAAGCTCTTTCTGAAGTTGTTGCTGCAAGTCCAGGTCAAAACCAGGGGCTTGCAAAAAAAGGAAAACCCCGCTGCGTAAGCAGCGGGGTTCTCGGGTATAAACCCTGGCGATGACCTACTCTCGCATGGCTTAGGCCACACTACCATCGGCGCAGCTACGTTTCACTTCCGAGTTCGGGATGGGATCGGGTGGTTCCATAGCGCTAATTTCACCAGGGAGGCTTTTGGAGAGTCGCACTCGTCCCGGAGGGACAAGGCGCCAGCCTCGCATAGTTCTTGTGACGTAGCGTGCACTTGGATGCTCTTACGACGCTGTCGTAAAGCCAAGGCAACTTGAGGTTATATGGTCAAGCCACACGGATCATTAGTATCAGTTAGCTCAATACATTGCTGTACTTACACACCTGACCTATCAACCACATAGTCTATATGGTTCCTTCAGGGGGCTTGTGCCCCGGGAGATCTCATCTTGAGGCGCGCTTCCCGCTTAGATGCTTTCAGCGGTTATCGCTTCCGAACATAGCTACCCGGCAATGCCACTGGCGTGACAACCGGAACACCAGAGGTTCGTCCACTCCGGTCCTCTCGTACTAGGAGCAGCCCCTCTCAAATCTCCAACGCCCATGGCAGATAGGGACCGAACTGTCTCACGACGTTCTGAACCCAGCTCGCGTACCACTTTAAATGGCGAACAGCCATACCCTTGGGACCGACTACAGCCCCAGGATGTGATGAGCCGACATCGAGGTGCCAAACACCGCCGTCGATATGAACTCTTGGGCGGTATCAGCCTGTTATCCCCGGAGTACCTTTTATCCGTTGAGCGATGGCCCTTCCATACAGAACCACCGGATCACTAAGTCCTAGTTTCCTACCTGCTTGATCCGTCGATCTTGCAGTCAAGCACGCTTATGCCTTTGCACACAGTGCGCGATGTCCGACCGCGCTGAGCGTACCTTCGAGCTCCTCCGTTACTCTTTAGGAGGAGACCGCCCCAGTCAAACTACCCACCATACACGGTCCCCGACCCAGATAATGGGCCCAGGTTAGAACGTCAAGCACGACAGGGTGGTATTTCAAGGATGGCTCCACTGCAGCTAGCGCCACAGTTTCATAGCCTCCCACCTATCCTACACAGACGAACTCAACGTTCAGTGTAAAGCTATAGTAAAGGTTCACGGGGTCTTTCCGTCTTGCCACGGGAACGCTGCATCTTCACAGCGATTTCAATTTCACTGAGTCTCGGGTGGAGACAGCGCCGCTGTCGTTACGCCATTCGTGCAGGTCGGAACTTACCCGACAAGGAATTTCGCTACCTTAGGACCGTTATAGTTACGGCCGCCGTTTACTGGGGCTTCGATCAAGAGCTTCGCCTTGCGGCTGACCCCATCAATTAACCTTCCAGCACCGGGCAGGCGTCACACCCTATACGTCCACTTTCGTGTTTGCAGAGTGCTGTGTTTTTGATAAACAGTCGCAGCGGCCTGGTTACTGCGACCCTCTTCAGCTATAGCTCGCACGAGCCACCAAAAAGGGTGCACCTTCTCCCGAAGTTACGGTGCCATGTTGCCTAGTTCCTTCACCCGAGTTCTCTCAAGCGCCTGAGAATTCTCATCCTACCCACCTGTGTCGGTTTACGGTACGGTCTGCGTAAGCTGAAGCTTAGGAGCTTTTCCTGGAAGCGTGGTATCAGTGACTTCGCCATAAAGGCTCGTCTCGGTGCTCGGTCTTAAAGGATCCCGGATTTGCCAAAGATCCAAACCTACCGCCTTTCCCCAGGACAACCAACGCCTGGTACACCTAACCTTCTCCGTCCCTCCATCGCACTTACGCGAGGTGCAGGAATATTAACCTGCTTTCCATCGACTACGACTTTCGTCCTCGCCTTAGGGGCCGACTCACCCTGCGCCGATTAACGTTGCGCAAGGAAACCTTGGGCTTTCGGCGTGCGGGTTTTTCACCCGCATTATCGTTACTCATGTCAGCATTCGCACTTCCGATACCTCCAGCAGACTTCTCAATCCACCTTCAACGGCTTACGGAACGCTCCTCTACCGCGCATAACAAAGTTATGCACCCCAAGCTTCGGTTTTGTGCTTAGCCCCGTTAAATCTTCCCCGCAGACCGACTCGACCAGTGAGCTATTACGCTTTCTTTAAAGGGTGGCTGCTTCTAAGCCAACCTCCTGGCTGTCTGTGCCTTTCCACATGGTTTTCCACTTAGCACAAAATTTGGGACCTTAGCTGTGGGTCTGGGTTGTTTCCCTTTTCACG
>NC_011071.1:4515000-4573969 GCF_000020665.1 Stenotrophomonas maltophilia R551-3
CAGGTACCAGCTGTTGCCAAAGATGCCGGTGGTGATGCTGAGCGCGAAGGTGATGACCAGCGACAGGCCATCCGGCACATCCAGCAAGGTCTCCACCACGCTGATCAGCAGCAGCAGGCCAGCCCACATCGCCGCCAGGCGGTACATCTTGCGGTACATCATCCACACCAGGCCGAGCAGGAAGGCAGGCCAGTGCCAGGTGCCAGTGCCCGTGGCGATGCCTTGATCCAGCCGCCAGCGCTGGCGATAGATCGGGAAGTTGCCTCCCACCACGCTGGCGTACAGCGCCAATTCGCCCTCCAGCCCAGCCGCCGCTGCCGTATCCGGTGCAGTGGCCGGCGCACGATACGGATCGGAGGGATCGCCGACGCTCGGCGCGATGCCCTCAACGACAGGGGCCGCGTCGATATCCGGGGCCGGAACCACGTCGATGGGCGTTGAAACCTGATCCAGCTCGGCCAATGGACGCCACGACGGCATCCCTTCGCACCACAGCAGCGTGCGTGCCGTTACCGTCCCGTCCTGCTGCAGCTTGCGAAGGCCGGCCAGGTCGACCGGCCCACTGCTCTGCCTGCCATTGGCATACCACCACTGTGCTTCCTGCATGTTCTCCATCCTTCCTGCGTACATCATCAAACTGGAACTGCTGCCACCACCTATAGCGGGGCACTGGCCAGGGTCTGTGCCAACCGGTGGCGCTCCCCCGGTGCGAGGGTGATCTGCTCGGGGCCGGCATTGGCCACCTCCAGGCAGACATAATCGTGCCAGCCGTCGCCAACGTCCGCCATCTTCGCCGCCGCGTCCGCACCCGGGTTCCATGCCACCAGGGTCTGGCTGCCTTCGCTGCGGATCTCGATCCGCCGCTGCAGTACGGGATCACGCAGCACGTAATGGCCGCCGGCACCGGTATAGATGCGATCGCAGCGGCCGGGATCACGCGGATCACGCAATGACCACGGTCCCTGCTGCAGGCGCGCCTGCGCGTAATCCTCGTACTTGTCGAGATACTGCAGTCCATCGAGGCCATCCACCTCGACGCGACCGGCATCGCCAACGCGGAAATAGCTGTGCAGGGCCTGGGTGAAGGTCACCGGCGAAGCCCCGATGTTTTCGCTGGTCAACTGCTGATGCAGCTGGTGGCCGATGCGCACCTGCATCTGCAGGCGCAGGCCGAGGTCGACGCACGGAGGTGGCGCCAGTTGCAGCGTCACCTCACCGTCATCGCCCTGGAGGGCCTGCAGCAGCTCCCAGCGCGCGGTACGCACCAACCCGTGTGCGGGAACATCAGCGTCCTGGCCCTGGCGGCCGAACCACGGCCAGCACACCGGCACACCGCCACGGATCGGCGTGGGCAGTTCGGCGCGCGTGGGCGACAGCCACAACAGGTCGTGCTGCCCTTCCGGAATGAACGACAGCAGCTGTCCACCGAACACGCTGATGACCGCCGTGGCATTGGCGGTTCGCACCTGCCAGGCCTCCAGCCCGTGATACAGGCCGGTGCTGATGTCCAGATTCGACTGCATGCGATGACGCTCCTTGAAGACCGCGGCGATGATGTCGCGGTCAGCGTGCCGTCGGCAAGGCCTTCTGCCCAGCGGGTGCGATGGCGGCCGCCTCTTCCTGCAGCGCGCGCAGGATGCGTTGGCCGGCACGCCCATCGGCATTGGCCCAGCCGAGGCGCTGCTGCTCGGACTGGATCGCGCGACGGGTGGCGGTACCGATCATGCCGTCGGCACTGCCGATATCGTGGCCACGGGCCAGCAGCAGGGCCTGCAGTTGGCGGCGCTCACCACGACCGATGCCGGGGTCGTCGGTCGGCCAGGCGGTGGCCAGCCCGGAGCCGCCGCGCAGCTGGTCGGCCAGGGTGGCGATCGCCAGCGCATAGCTTTCAGCGGCGTTGTAGCTGTAGATCGCGTCATAGTTGCGGAACACCAGCAGCGCCGGACCCTTGATCCCTGCCGGCAGCAGCAGCGCGGCACGCGCGTCGGCCGGGAGGTTGGCCGGTGCCAGCGCGCTGCCATCCAGCGCAGTCACGCCCTGCGCGCGCCAGTCGGCCAGCGCGCGGCGTTGGGTACGGCCGGCCAGGCCGGCATTGAAGCCGGCCGGGATACGGACCTCCATGCCCCATGGCTCGCCACTGCGCCAGCCGGCACGCTTGAGGTAGTTGGCGGTGGACGCCAGTGCATCGGGAATGCTGCCGACCAGATCGCGGCGGCCATCGCCATCACCGTCCACGGCAATGCGTGCATAGGTGCTGGGCATGAACTGGGTATGGCCGAACGCGCCCGCCCAGGAACCAGTCAGCCCCTGCGCCTGCAGGTCACCCCGGTCGATCAGCTTGAGCAGGGCCAGCAGTTCGCCACGGAAGAAGGCCTGGCGACGGCCCGCACAGGACAGCGTGGCCAGGGACTGCAGCAGCGGGCGCTTGCCGAACACGCGGCCATAGTCGCTCTCCACGCCCCAGACCGCGACGATGGTGGTCGGATCGACGCCGTACTGTGCGGACACGCGATCGAGCAGGTCACGATGCTGCTGCAGCATCGCGCGACCATCATCGACCCGCTGACGATCGACCAGCGCGGCCAGGTAATCCCAGATCGGCGTGGTGAATTCCGGCTGCGCGTCGAGCAGGCCAAGCACGCTGGGGTCCGGGGTGAGGCCGGCGGTGATTTCGTTGAAGCGCTCGGCACTGATGCCCTGGCTGGCGGCCGTTGCCTGCAGGCCCGCCAGGCAACGGCTGAAGGCCGGATCGAGGCCGGCATCGGGCGCCGCCAGCTGTGCCGGCGTCGAGGCGAGGGCGGCGGCCAGGCCGAGCGTGATCAGAATGGGCATGGCGTCCTCCGTGTTGCCGGTGCAGGGCCATCTTAGGGCCAGCGGTGCAGCCGAACCTGAAGCGGCACCGGCGGGTGATCGGTCCTACAGGGCGCGCAGCAGGCGCAGGCCATAGGCCGGGGCGTCGGCATCCCAGCGCTGCACCACCTGCAGCCCGGCCTGCTGCAGCAGCTGTTCGAAGCTGTCATCGGTGTACTTGTGGCTGTACTCGACGCGGATCGGTTCGTCGGCGGCAAAGTGGAAGGTGCGGCCGTCCAGATGCACATCCTGCGCCCAGCGGCTGACCAGATCGGTCTCGATGCGCAGCCGCGCGGTGCTGTAGCAGGCGCGGTGGCGGAAGCCGTCGAGGTCGAAGTCGCTGCCGATCTCGCGGTTGAGCCGGGCCAGCAGGTTGAGAGTGAATGCGGCGGTGACACCCTGCGCATCGTTGTAGGCCGCTTCGATCAGCGCCGGGTCCTTGTGCAGGTCGATGCCGACCAGGGCCAGCCCGTCACGGCCCATGGTCTGGCGCATCGCGCGCAGCAGTGCGGCCGCGTCTTCGCCTTCAAAGTTGCCCAGCGTGGAACCGGGGAAGAACAACAGGCGACGCGCGGGCTCGCGCTCTGGCATGGGCACGGCGACAGGGCGGGTGAAGTCAGCACAGACCGGCAGCATCTCCACCTCCGGCAGCGCCGGGGCCAGATGGTCGATGCTGGATAGCAGTGCGGCCCGCGAGATTTCAATCGGCGTGTAGGCCACCGGGTCGTGCAGGGCGGCCAGCAGCAGCGCGGTCTTGCGGCCGCTGCCGCTGCCCAGTTCCACCACGTGCAGGCGCGGGCCGACGCTGCGGGCGATGTCCGGCAGCACCCGCTTCAGCAGCGCGAGCTCGGTGCGCGTGGGGTAGTACTCGGGGGTCTGGGTGATCTGCTCGAACAGGCGCGAGCCACGTGCGTCGTAGAAGTACTTGGACGGCAGCTGCCGCGGCGTACGTGAGAGCCCGGCCACCACGTCGGAGAGGATCTGCTGGCGGCCGGGAGTGAGATCGGTCAATGCCTGCAGCGCGTCATGCACGGTGCTCATGTGAGGTCCCTGGCCAGGCGCAGCCCGGAGAACTGCCAGCGCGCCGGCGGCATGAAGAAGTTTCGGTAGCTGGCGCGCACATGTCCGCGCGGCGTGGCGCAGCTGCCGCCGCGCAGCACCCACTGCCCGCACATGAACTTGCCGTTGTACTCACCCAGGTTGCCGGCGAACGGGCGGAAACCGGGATAAGCGCCGTAGGCCGATTGGGTCCATTCCCAGACATCGCCGAACAGCTGGCGCAGTCCACTGCCCTGCCCCGCCAACGGGTGCAGGTGGTCATCCTCGGCGAAGTGGCCGCTGACCGGTTGCGACGTCGCAGCCGCTTCCCATTCGAACTCGCTGGGCAGGCGTGCACCGGCCCAGCGGGCGCAGGCGTCAGCCTCGTAGTAGCTGAGATGGCAGACCGGCGCGTGCGGATCCAGCGCACGCCAACCGCCGAGGGTGTACTCGCGCTGCAGGTCGTCATCCCAGTACAGCGGGTGCTGCCAGCCCTCGGCTTCGCGCAGCGCCCAGCCTTCGCTGAGCCACCAGCGCGGCTCCCGGTAACCACCGGCCTCGATGAAGGCGTGGTACTCGGCATTGCTGACGGGACGCTCGGCCAGTGCGTGCGCGGGGAGCACCACGCGGTGCGCTGGCGATTCGTTGTCATAGGCGAACGCGGCCTGCTGCGGCCATGCCGCGGCGCCGACGGTGACGATGCGCTCGGGTGATTCGATCCAGCCCTGAGCGCTGGCGTTGCCTGCGACGGGTTGCAGGTCTTCGCGATATGGCGGCTGCAGCGGATTGCACCAGAACGCATGCTTGATGTCGGTGAGCAGCAGTTCCTGGTGCTGCTGCTCGTGCTGCAGGCCCAGCTGCAGATGCTGCAGTGCCTGTTCATCGAGATCGCCCGCCGCCAACCGCGATTGCACCTGCGCATCGACCTGCTTGCGGTAGTCGCGCACCTGCTGCAGCGAGGGCCGCGACAGCAACCCGCGCTGTGGCCGCGCATGCGCCGGGCCGATGCTCTTGTAGTAGCTGTTGAACAGGTAGTCCCAGGCCGGGTCATGCGCTGGCGCGGTGCCGAAACCCGCCAGCACGAAGCGTTCGAAGAACCAGGTGGTGTGGGCCAGGTGCCATTTGCTCGGGCTGGCGTCAGCCATGCTCTGCAGCATGGCGTCCTCGGCACTGAGCGGCGCGGCCAGCTGCAGGCTGCGCGTCCGTACATGGGCGAACTGGCGGGCGAGATCGTGCTGCGGGGCAGCGACGGCGGCGGGTACGCTGTCCATGTGGGCAGCATCGGCGCTGGACGGTGAGTGCGACGTCATGGTTCGGCGTCACTTCGTTCACATGGATGAGCCTGCCGCATTCAAGAAGCCGCCACGAACGCCGCTAACGGCAATGCTGCGGCCGCGTCGTCACCGCGCTGGAATTCCTGCTTGCCCCTGCATCCGCTCCGCCAGCCTGCGCATTACCTGTTCGTGCTGCCCGCCATGCTGGTTGCCGTGGTGCTGTGCACCGCATTGGATACCGCAGACGTGGCCAGCCCGGCGCAGCGCATCCTGCCCTGGCTGCTGGCCTGCCTCGGCGCGGGGCTGGCCCTGCTCTACCACCAGATACGTTCGCTCTGCCTGCTGCTGGTGGTGGCGGTCATGTTCGCGCTGCTGCACCAGGATGTCGGCGGCTACCTGCGCAGCGGCCATGTCGGCGCGCTGACACCGCTGCGCTTCCATGCCATCTCGGCGTGGCTGCCATTGCTGTTCACCGGCCTGTCGTTGTGGCCGGAGCGCGGGCGCCGACGCCAGGACCTGCTGCTGCGCGGCGTGGTATGCAGCGTGGCGCTGCTGATCTTCCTGCTGCTGGCCACGCAGCAGCCGCGCGGCATGCACGATCTGCTGTCGAACCGTCACTGGGCGTGGATCCCGGCCGACTGGAACGCGCTGGCGCAGCTACCGGCGCTGCTGTTCCTGCTGGCGACCGCCGCGCTGGGCTGGCAGGCCTGGCGGCACCCGCGCCCGTTGCACACGGCAATGCTGCTGGCGCTGCTGTGCCTGTGGTGGATGCTGCCACGGGTGTTCCTGCAGCCGGTGCTGCTGCCGGCGCTGAGCTGCGCCGCCCTGCTGCTGGTGCTGGGTGCGATGCTGCAGGAGTCCTTCCACATGGCCTTCCGCGATGAGCTGACCGGCCTGCCGGGGCGCCGCGCGTTCAACGAGACCCTGCAGCGGGCACGCGGCACCTACAGCATCGCGATGGTGGACGTGGACCACTTCAAGTCATTCAACGATACCCATGGCCACGACACCGGCGATGACGTGCTGCGACTGGTGGCCTCGCGGCTTGCGAAGGTCGGCGACGGTGGTCGGGCATTCCGCTATGGCGGCGAGGAATTCGCGGTGGTGTTCCTGGACCGTCCGGCGGCGGCCTGCGTCGATGCGGTCGAAGCCCTGCGGCAGAGTATCGAGGACACCCGCATGCAGCTGCGCGACCGCAGCACCCGCAGCCGCGACGACGAGGCCGGTCGACAGCAACGCGGACGCGGTGGCAGCGGCCAGGTCGTGCAGGTGACGGTGAGCATCGGCCTGGCCGACAGTCGTGTGGACCAGCGGCCGACGGCGGTGGTCAAGGCCGCCGACCAGGCGCTGTACGCGGCCAAGGACGGGGGCCGCAACCAGGTGCATGCGCAGGCCGGCCAGCGCGTGCTGGCCATGCGTGGCGGCTGAGGCTCAGACCGCGTCGAGGTAGTACCAGCGGCCTTCGATGCGCTGGAAGCGGCTGTGTTCGGTCATCTTCACCGCGCTGCCGCCGCCGATGCGGTAGCGCGCGGTGAAGCGGACGTCGGCGCTGTCGGCACCGGTAATGGTGTGCTCGTGCACGGTCAGGCCCAGCCAATGCGTGCGCTGGCCCGGCGCATCGTCCAGCGTCAGCTCGGCCGGACGCGTGTCCGGGTGCCAGGTCTGGCGCAGGTAGTCGGCCAAACCGCGCACGTAGGCGCTGTAACGCGAACGCATCAGGCGCTCGGCATCAGGCGCCGCGTCGCCAGCATGGAAACGGCCGCAGCAGGCGGCGTAGTCGGCGGGCAGGCCGCAGGGACAGGGATCGGCGGGTTTTCGGCTCATGCCGGCATTGTCGCCGGGTTGCACGGATTGATCCACGCGCGGCACGGGTCAGCTGATGCAGGACAGGCGTATGCTGTCGCGCCCCCCACCTTGATTGATCGCCGTGCTGGAACTGGTTCCCCCTGAGTTGTGGTGGCTGGTGGTGATCGCCTTCATCGCCGGCCTTGTGGATGCCGCCGTCGGTGGCGGTGGCCTGGTGCAGCTGCCCGGCCTGTTCACGGTGCTGCCGCAGCAGACGCCGGCGATGCTGTTCGGTACCAACAAGTTCAGCTCGATGTTCGGCACGGGTGCAGCGGCCTGGCGCTATGCACGCAATGTGCGCTTCCCGTGGAAGCCGGTGCTGTTCGCGGCTGGCACGGCCTTCATCTTCTCCTTCGCCGGGGCCACCGCGGTGAGCCTGCTGCCCAAGGATGCGGTGCGCCCGCTGGTACTGGTGCTGCTGATCGCGATGCTGGCTTACACGCTATGGAAGAAGGATTTCGGTGCACTGCACCGGCCGCAGGAGATCGGCCGCCGCGAGCTGGCCATCGCACTGGCCATTGGTGCGGCGATCGGCTTCTACGATGGCTTCTTCGGGCCAGGTACGGGCAGCTTCCTGATCTTCCTGTTCGTGCGCTTCTTCGGCCTGGATTTCCTGCGCGCATCGGCCGCGTCAAAGGTGGTGAACCTGGCGACCAATGTGGCGGCGATCTCGTTCTTCGTGCCGACCGGCAACATCCTGTGGCTGTTCGCGCTGCCGATGGCGGCGGCCAACATCATTGGATCGGTGGTGGGCACGCGGTTGGCGCTGAAGGGCGGTACGCCGTTCATCCGCAAGCTGTTCGTGGGGCTGGTGGTGGTGCTGATCGCGCGGATGGCGTGGGATACGTTGCGCGGAGCGTGAGTGCGGTTGCCGGCCAGCGGCCGGCACTACCGGGTCATGAACCCCGCCCATGGGTAGTGCCGGCCGCTGGCCGGCATTCCCATTCAATCGGCCGGGTCAGGCCTCCGCTTCTTCCGGTTCGTTGGCCTGCTGGCGGCTGCGCTCGGGCAGCTTCAGGCGCTTGCCTTCTTCGTCGTACTCGATCAGCAGCACACCGGAGTCGTGGCGGCCGCTGATTTCGACGAAGCAGGCGCCACCGATGAACGGTTCCAGCGTCATCACCGACTTCAGCGGGGTGGCGACCACCATCTGGAAGCCGAAGTTGTCGAAGATGTTCATCGCCAGTGCGGTGAACTCGTTGTCGGCTTTGTCGAAGGCTTCGTCGAGCACGACCGCGGCGTAACTGGGCAGCTGGCTGTCGGCGCCACCGAGCTGGTAGCGCAGGGCCGCGGCCAGGCAGGTGGTGGCCAGCTTCTGGCGCTGGCCGCCGGACTTGCCAGCGCCGCTGCGGTAGATCTCGACCTGCTGGCGCGTCTCCGCATCCAGCTCGACGCCGATGAACTCCACGTGCATGCGCACGTCCAGCACCAGCTCGCGCCAGCGCTTGTCTTCGCCTTCCTGTGAGCCCAGGCGGTTGACCAGCTGGCGCAGCACGGTGAACTGCGATTCGGCCAGCTCACGCTGCTCGGTCTGCTGCTGCGACAGCACCTCGCGCAGCTGCAGGTGGAACTCGCCGACTTCCGGCAGGCGGCGATCGTTCAGTTCGATGGTCAGCAGCGTGCCGCGGTTGAACGGCACCTGTTCCAGGCTCGCGTTCACTTCGTCCAGGCGCTGGCCGATCGACTTGCGGGCCTCGGCACTGTGACGCTGCAGCGCCAGCAGGTTGTTCTTGCTCTGGTTCTGCAGCAGGTCGAAGAAGCGCTCTTCGTGCTGCGGCAGGCCATCACGCTCCAGGCGTTCGAGGCGGGCCAGGAAGTCTTCGGCCGAGGCCACCGACACGGTGAAGTCGCCCGATTCCTCCGGCCACTGCTGGATGAAGCGGCGGAAGCAGCCGATCAGCTGGTTCTCGATGCGGTTGAGGTCCTGCTGCGAAGACGACAGCTGCTCGTTCAGTGCGTTGCTGACCTGGCGCATGTGCGCTTCCAGCGTTTCCAGGCTGAGCGGGCCCTGCTCCTGCAGGCGCTCGGCAAGTCCAGCCTCGTGCTCCTGGGCCAGGCTCGGCAGCACCAGTGCACGGCTCTGCTGGCGTGCACGGTCCAAGCGATCTCGTTCCTTGACCAGCTGGCCGCGCTCGACGCGGACGTCCTCATAGGTGCGGCGGGACTGCTCGATGTCGGCGCGCACGGCGTCGATCTGCTTGGCCAGCTTGGCCAGATCGGCATTGCCTTCGCGCAGGTCGCGCAGGGTGGCCTCGATGTCGCTCAGGCGCTGCTGCGGGGCGGCAATGTCGATCTCGTTCCAGCTGATGCTGACCAGTTCGTGGCAGGCCAGGCGACGTTCATTGTCGCGGTCACGCTGGCCGCGCAGCCGCGCGATATCGGTCTCGCAGCTGGCGATGCGCTTGGCCAGTTCCTGTGCTTCGCGCTCGAAGGCGCCCACCTTGTCGTGGTTGTTGAAGCCAAGGATCCAGCGACGGCGGTCACCCACCGCGCTGCGGTCGTCCTTCTCGAAGCGGTCGCCCGGATGCTTGACCTGGCCTTCGCGGGTGATGCCGCGGTCGACGTTGCGCAGCTGCTTGGCATCCACGCACTCGTAGTCGAAGCGCTTGCCGAGCTCACGCCGCAGCCAGCTTTCGAACACGTGGTCGCGCAGTTCCAGCTTGTGCAGCAGCGACTTCGCCGATGGCTCACGGGCGAACGCATCATCGTTGCGGCGCACGCGGTAATAGGTGAAGCGCATGCCCAGGTGGGTACGATTCACCCACTCGGCGACCTCGTTGTAGTGCTTGTCATCGACCAGCAGCGACAACGCGAAACCGCCCAGCACGCGCTCGATGGCACCCTGCCAGCCCTGCTCTTCCGAGCGGACCTGGATCAGCTCACCGACGAACGGCAGCGCCGCTTCGGCGATGCCGGTTTCCTCGGCCAGGCGTGCGCGCAGCTTCTGCATCGGCGCCGGAATGTTGGAGGGGGTGCGCTGCATCGCTTCGAGTTCGCTGCGCACTTCACCGAAGCGGCGCTCGTCGTCGCGCTTGCCGCCGAGGCGATCGCTGATCGCATCGTCCAGTGCCGCCGAGGCACGCTGGCGGTCCTGCAGTTCGTTCTGCGCGCGCTCGACCAGTTCGGCGAAGCCATGGGCGTCATCGGGCAGTTCGGCCTGCAGCTGCTGTGCCGCTTCCTGGGCCTGGTCACGCTTGGCCTTGCGGCGGTCGCGCTCGGCTTCGGCACGGCCCTGCTCACGTTCCAGTTCCTCGATGCGCTCACCGCCCTGCTGACGGCGCTGCAGCTCCAGTTCGGCCAGGCGCTCGGTGTGGTTGTCGAGCGCGGCACGGCGCTGGGCTTCTTCGCCGAGCAGGCCACGGTCACGCACGTCCATCTCGCGCAGGCGTGCTTCGATCAGTGCCTGGCGGCGGCTTTCGCGGAAGCTGTCGACGCCGAGCTTCAGCGCTTCATCGTCGCCACGCTGGCGGTGCATCTGCTTCAGGTCGCCGTAGTAGGCGCGTGCCGGCAGCAGGGTTTCCACCTGGCGGCGAGCGGTGACCACGGCCTGGTGCGCGCCATCGAGTTCGGCGAAGTCGCTGACCAGGCGCTCGGCGGCGTCGAAGGTCTTCGGCGTGTCGAGCATGAAGTCGCGCAGGAAGACATTGAGGTCGCCCAGGTTCTTCGCCGACTGCGTCTTGTGCAGCAGGCGCAGCGCCATCTCGTTGTCGATGCCGAGCAGGTCGCGGAAGCGCTCGGCGTAGCCGGAGAACGTGTCGAAGTGGTGCAGGTCGGCCAGCTTCTGCTTGAGCTTGCGCAGGTCCAGGTCGAAGCCGCCGAGATCCTTGGCGATGTCGAACGGACGCTCGGCGATCATGTAGTGCTTGCGCACGTCGCCGGCCGAGGTGCCGTTGCCGGAGATCCACAGCAGGCGCACCAGGCTGACCACGCGGCCGTCGCCGGCGCGGTATTCCAGCACCAGTGCGGTCCAGGTCGCGCCCTTGCGCAGGTACTGCGTAGCGATTTCGCCGGTACCGCTGTCCTGCTGGTCGGCCCACGCGCCACGCACATAGGACACCAGGTTGCGGTCGCGGCCACTGCGCTCGGCTTCACGCGCGGCAGCGTTGAAGTCGACGATGGCCGGCGGCGTCAGCAGCGCGGACATGGCATCGAGCAGGGTCGACTTGCCCGAGCCGGAACGGCCGACGAACAGGAAGCCGCGCTCGGCGATCGGCACTTCGGTCAGGCCGTTGAAGGTGCCCCAGTTGTGCACCTGCAGGCGGCGCATGCGGAACTGCTGCAGGCGCGGATCCGGCAGGCCTTCGTTGAACAGGGCGGGAGTGTGCTTGGAGATAGCCATGCGATGTTAGGGTCTCTCAGGCCTCGGCGGCCGGGGTTTCGCGCAGCTGGCGGTAGACCGCCGAAAGCTGGGACACGTCTTCGGCGGAGAACAGCAGCTTCAGCGCCGGCGAGACTTCGTGGCGGTCTTCCTGGCCGCTGAGGCGGGTCAGGATGTGGTTGTCCTTCATCTTCTGCACCGCCGAGGCGACGCGGCGGTTGAAGCCGGCGCGGTCGGTGGACAGGTTCTTTTCGTAGATGGCCAGCGCTTCGGCCATCTCGGCGTCGGCCACCACTGCGCGGTTGCCGCGCGCATCGGCCTCGGCCAGCTGCTGGCGCAGGTACAGCAGCAGCACCGAATCGATGAAGGTCAGCGGTGAGGTACGCAGCAGCACCGGCGCATCAACGTCTTCGGTATCGGCCTGGCGTGTGAAGGCCACACCGCTGTCACGGTCGAGCACCAGTTCCAGGAACAGGTCGGCCAGCGACGAACGGATGGCCGCCTCGCTGCGGATCAGCGCCGGCCACAGCTTGGCGTGGCGCAGCTGGTCGATGCTGGGGCCGATCAGCAGCTGGCACAGCGCGCGGCGCGCATCCAGCGGCAGGCGTCCGGTATCGCCCAGGTAGTACACGTCGTTGCCACGGCGGGGCTGTGCCACGGCCGCCACCGGCTCGGCTTCGTAGGCGTCTTCCGCCACGTCGGCCTGCGCTGCGTCGATGGGATCTTCATGCCAGCTCATGGCGTCTCTCCTGGGTGAACCAAACCAGCGGGATGCGGGCGCGACGGATCTGGCCGTCGCCACCACGCCATTCGGCAAGCTCCTGCTCGCCGGCGATCACGTTGCCGAAGCGCGTGCCCAGCGACAGATAGCCGATGACGCTGCCAAGACCCTGCGGCGCCTCGCGCTGCGACAGGGCCTGGGCGATGCTGAGCCGCGGCTGTGCATCGAGCAGGTCGTGCAGGTCGCGGCGCAGGGTGCGGAAGTCGATTTCGGATGAAGCGACCAGATCGCCGACGCTTTCCAGGCTGATCGCGGCGGCGTCGTTGTATTCGACGTTGCCATCGACCTGGGCACTGCGCGGATCATGCAGCTTCCACTGCGACCACGAACGCAGGCGGCTGGTGGTCAGCTGCAGGTCGCGGCCGATGCCACGCTGTGCGGGGAACTCGTCGCGCAGCGCCAGCGCTTCGGACTGCGCCTGTTTCAGCAACTGGTTGAGACGGCGCTGTTCCAGGTAGCCACGGCTCTGCACGAAGCCGCGCAGGCTGCGCGCGAAGTTCTGCAGCACGTCGTGCACCTGGCCGCCACGCTCAAGCATGGTGCTGGTGAAGCCACGCAGGAAGTTGCGTTCGTTGCGGTCCAGGCGGCGCGCAAAGCCACGCGCCAGCACCGCTTCCAGCGCAGCGTCGAGCTGGGCGCTCTGTTCGGCGTCGTTGAGCAGTCGCCAGAACGCCTGGAAGCTGCGGCCGGCATCGCTCTCGCCGATCACGTCCACGCCTTCGAACAGCTGCGACAGCACATCGCCGCGCTCACCCTCGTCGTCGATGATGCGTTCGCGGAAATCGCGGTTGAGCTGCTCGAAGTCGTCGCGTACGCGGCGGAAGTCCTCGGTCAGTTCGTCGGCCAGGCCGATGATCTGGCGCGCACGTTCCAGCGCGCGCTTGCCGTCCAGCGCGATCACGCGGCCGGCGCCGACGCGGGCGATCTCGGCGTCGATGCGGTCACGCTCGTCGCGCAGCGCGGACAGGCGTGCATCCGGATCGGATTCGGTCTGCGCGGCCAGCTGCGAGAGCTGTTCGATGACCAGCGCCAGGCGGCTTTCGGTGGCGGCCACGCGGGCCTGCTCGAGGCCGTCGGCGAAGCGGATTGCCTGCAGCGCCGCGGTCGACAGTTCGTACTGCTCCTGGTCGGCACCTTCGGGCAAACGGCGCTCCAACCAGCCCTGGGCCAGCCAGTGCGCGATGTAGGCCTGCGCGGTGCGCGGCAGGTCGCGCGACAGTTCATCGCCGTTGAGCTGGTCCAGCGCGCGTTGCAGGCGCTCACTGAGCACCGATGAGGGCAGCGTGCGCTCGCCATCCATCAGCAGGCCCTGCAGCAGGCCGATGATTTCCGGGGCATGGTCGGCGGCGAGCAGCTTCCACTGGGGCTGTTCGCGCAGATGGCGGTAACGGGAAATTCGTTCGCGGTGCTTCATGCAGCGAAAGTAATAGAGGGGACTGGCGAGGACGAGCCGCCACGCACGGCCGCCGCAAGGGCAGCCGTGGGCATGCCGGCCACGCAGGGCCGGCGCGGTGCAGGCAAGCGGCTCAGCGCTTGCCGCCCACTTCGATGAAACGCAGGAACTCGGCGCGGGTACGCGCGTCGTCGCGGAAGCTGCCCAGCATCTTGGAGGTAACCATGCTGACGCCGCGCTTGTGGATGCCGCGGGTGGTCATGCATTCGTGGGCGCCTTCGACGACCACGCCGACACCGATCGGCTGCAGCACATCCTGGATGCACTGGGCGATCTGCGCGGTCATCTTCTCCTGCACCTGGAAACGGCGGGCGTAGGCTTCGACGACGCGGGCCAGCTTGCTGATGCCCACCACCTTGCCGGCCGGCAGGTAGCCGACATGCACGCGGCCGATGATCGGCGCCATGTGGTGTTCGCAGTGGCTTTCGTACTCGATGTCGCGCAGGACGATCAGTTCGTCGTAGCCAGCCACTTCCTCGAAGGTCCGCTCCATGTAGGCGCGCGGGTCGTCGCGGTAACCGCTGAACCAGTCGCCATAGGCTTCGGCGACACGGCGGGGGGTATCCAGCAGGCCTTCACGGGACGGGTCCTCACCGGCCCAGCGCAGCAGGGTGCGCACGGCATCCTCGGCCTGGTCCTGGGTCACGTCGCCCTGCGGGGCGGCCTTTTCGTTGTTCTTGCTCATTGCGTACAGCGTCCCGAACGGGGGGCGAGCATCGTACCCGACCGGGGGGTGAGTCGTCCTGTTGGGACGGTTCATCGGGGGGTACTTCCGGCGCGTGCTTGCTATCGGTCTGGAGTGGGAGAGGGGGCTGCGCAGGACACGCCGTAAACCCGTCCCTGGGGGCTCGATGGCGCCATCCATGGCGCCAACGGTCCTGCGCAGCCCCCTCTCCCCCTCCCTGACGGTTTCCTGCGGGCGCGACGAGGCCACCCGAAAGCGGGGGCAAAAGCTGGGGGTCATGGCTTCGGGGGCACTGCGCGCCGCTGCCTTGGTAGGTGCGGACCGTTGGTCCGCACTGCTTCGGCTCCCGCCCTTGCCTTTAAAGAGCCAACCCACCGCGCCCGCCGGGTGATGGGAGGGCAGCGGGGGCCGGGCGGGGCAGGACCGTCCGCGGCATGGATGCCGCGGCCGAGCCTACAGGGACGTACTTGCGGCGTGTCCTGCACCGTCCGGCCCCCGCAGCCCCACCCGACACCAGGCAGGCGCAGCGCTTTCCTCAACACACCCGCCCATTCAGAAAAATCTATTGATAGGAATGAAATTAGTAGTATCCTATCTATCTCTTATGGACCGACCCCTCGACGAGCGCACCGTGCTGCAGATGCAGCTCAGCTCCGGCCTGCTTTACGCAGGGCGGCAGTGGCAGCGCCTGGCCGACAGCCGGCTCGGCAGCTACGGCATCTCCACCGCCTGCACCATGCCCCTGCTGATGATCGGCCGCTCCGGTGGCGGCATCCGCCAGGTGGCGCTGGCCCAGCAGCTGGGCATGGAGGGTCCTTCCCTGGTCCGCCTGCTGGACAAGCTGTGCGCCAGCGACCTGGTCCGCCGCGAGAGCGACGCCAGCGACCGCCGCGCCAACCTGCTGTGGCTGACCGACGCGGGACACGCGCTGGTCAGCGAGCTGGAAGACCAGTTGATCGGACTGCGCCAGGACGTGTTCGGCGAGCTTTCCATGGATGAACTGCACGCCGTGCTGAAGGCATGGCGCCTGCTGGCCGAGGCCGCCGACCGCATCACGTAAGACCGCTGCCCCCGAATACCGCCGCTGCCGTGCACACGCCAGCGGCTTTTACCCGTTGCTGCTGTTTCGTTGTTCCTCCCCTCCCCCACCTCGCCCCCGCCCCTACCGATGCCCGGTGAATTCAGTCTCCACGGAGTGTTCGTCCCGACCCTGCTCGGGTTGATGCTGCTGGCCTATCTGGTCAACAGCGGCCTGCACGCGCTGCTGCAGCGTGCCGGCGCCTATCGCCATGTATGGCACCCGGCGCTGTTCAACCTGGCCCTGTACGGGATCGTGCTTGGCCTGCTGTTCCACCTCCTGCGTTGGATGCAATCGTGAACAAGATCGTGAAGAAGACCCTGCCGGTGCTGCTCACCAGCGCAGCCGTGATCGTCGCCCTGCTGGTGCTGCGCCAGCTGTGGGTCTATTACATGGATGAGCCGTGGACCCGCGATGCCCATGTCGGCGCCGACGTGGTGCAGGTGGCGCCGGACGTGTCCGGGCTGGTGGAAACGGTGCAGGTGGCCGACAACCAGGCGGTGAAGAAGGGTGACCTGCTGTTCGTGGTCGACCGAGCCCGTTACCGCATCGCGCTGGAGCAGGCCAAGGCCAGCCTGGGCGAGCGCCAGGCCTCGGTGGCACAGCTGCGCCGCGAGATCGGCCGTGACCGCAGCCTGCAGGACCTGGTCGCCGCCGAGGACGCCGAAGTGCGCCGCGCCAAGCTGCAGGCCGCACAGGCTGCACTGGCCACCGCACAGGCCGCGGTCGACCTGGCCGAGCTCAACCTGAGCCGCACCGAGGTGCGCGCACCGGCCGATGGCCGGGTCAACGACCGCACCATGCGCGTGGGTGACTACGTGGTGGCCGGCAAGCCAGTGCTGGCGCTGCTGGATACCGGCTCGTTCCGCATCGATGGCTACTTCGAGGAAACCCGACTGCGTGGCGTCGCGCCGGGGCAGCGCGTGGACATCCGCCTGATGGGTGAATCGACCCCGCTGCGCGGCCATGTCGAGAGCATCGCCGCCGGCATCGAGGACCGCTACCGCAGCAATGGCAGCACCCTGCTGCCGAACGTGACCCCGGCCTTCGACTGGGTGCGCCTGGCCCAGCGCATCCCGGTGCGCATCGCCATCGACGAGGTGCCCAAGGGCGTCGAACTGATCGCCGGCCGCACCGCCACGGTGACCGTGGACACCGGCCGCCACCCGCACAACGACAAGGCCGGCACCGCGCCGACACAGGCGGGCCTGTGAACGCCGCCCTGCCCCGTCTCGGCCTGATCGTCGCGCTGGCCAGCCTGGCCGCGTGCAGGACCGTCGGCCCCGACTACGCATTGCCGGAAGGTTCGGCGTTCAAGCGTCCGCAGGCCAATGCCGCCTTCATCGATACGCAGAACCCGCAGATTGCCGCCAACCAGGCGCTGCCCGACCGCTGGTGGTCGCTGTACAACGACCCGGTGCTGGATCGCCTGATCACCCAGGCGCTGCGTGACAACGTGGAACTGAAGGCCGCCGATGCGCACCTGCGCCGTGCCGCGGCGGTGTACGAACAGGCACTGGATGCCGGTGGCTTCGAGTATGAAGCCGAAGCCGGTGCCAGCCGCGCGCAGCTGTCGGCCGAATCGTTCCTGCAGGAGCACGAGCTGCCGGTGATCAACCTGGCCGATGGCAAGTTCGCGGTCAGTTACCAGTTCGATCTGTTCGGCAAGCTCAAGCGCGGCGCCGAAGCGGCCCGTGCCGACGACCAGTCGGTCGCTGCGGCACGCGATCTGGCCCAGGTCAGCGTGGTCGCGCAGGTGGCCGACAGCTATCTGGAAATCTGCCACGCCAACCACGAACTGCACGTGGCCGAGCATTCCCTGCAGCTGCAGCAGCGCAGCCGCAGCGTTACCGAGCGCCTGATCGCGGCCGGCCGCGGCACGCCGCCGGAACTGGCCCGCGCCAATGCCCAGGTGGCGCTGCTGGAAGCTGCACTCCCGCCGCTGCAGGCGCAGCGCTCGGCCGCCGCCTATTCGCTGGCCGCCCTGCTTGGACAGACCCCGGGCCAGCTGCCGGCCGGTGTAATCGACTGTGCACATGCCCCCAGCCTGGCGCAGCCGCTGCCGGTCGGTGATGGCCGTGCACTGCTGCAGCGTCGCCCGGACGTGCGCCAGGCCGAGCGCAAGCTGGCCTCGGCCACCGCGCGGATTGGCGTGGCCACCGCCGAGCTGTATCCGGACATCCGCCTGGGGGCCTCGCTCGGTGCCGCTGGCCTGCTCGAGGACTTCGGCACGCCGATGACCCAGCAGTGGTCGATCGGCCCGCTGATCTCGTGGACGCTGCCGTCGTCCGGCACGCACGCACGCATCCACGCCGCCGAAGCCGGTGCCGATGCGGCCCTGGCCGAGTTCGACCACACCGTGCTGCAGGCGCTGCGCGAGACCCAGACCGCGCTGGACCGCTATGCGCAGGACCTGCGCCGCCTGCAGTCGCTGCGCATCGCGCAGGAGCAGGCCGCACTGGCCGCCGAGCAGAACCGCCGGCTGTACCAGGGCGGCCGCACGCCGTACCTGTCCAGCCTGGATGCCGACCGCAGCCTGGCCACCAGCGATGCCACCCTGGCGGCCGCCGAAGCGCAGGTCTCGCGCGACCAGATCCACCTCTTCCTGGTGCTGGGTGGCGGTTGGCAGGCCAGCGCCGCCGCGCCCAACGCCTCGACCGCAGCGAAGTAAGCCATGAACGCGCTGACCGACCGCCAGGCCTGGCTGTTCTCGATCAAGACCTACCTGGCCGCGGTGGCCGCGCTGTACATCGCCATGGCCGGCAACCTGTCGCGCCCGTACTGGGCGATGGGCACGGTGTACATCGTCAGCCAGCCGCTGCTGGGCCCGACCCGGGCCAAGGGCGTGTACCGCATCGTCGGCACCCTCGTGGCCGGCCTGGCCACCCTGCTGGTGTTGCCGGCGCTGGTGGAAACGCCGCTGGTGCTCAGCGCGGCGATGTCGATCTGGCTGGCCGGCTGCCTGTTCATGGCCCTGCTCAACCGCGGCCCGCGCGGCTACGCGTTCCTGCTGGCCGGCTACACGACGGCCTTCATCGGCTTCCCGGCCGTGACCTCGCCGGAAACCATCTTCGACACGGTGGTGGCACGCAGCGAGGAGATCATCCTCGGCACGGTGGTGGCGGTGCTGTTCGCATCGCTGCTGTTCCCGGCCTCGGTACGCCCGATGCTGCGCGCGCGCATCGGCAACTGGATGGAGGACGCCGCACAGTGGTGCCGGCAGATCCTTGAACGTGGCCGCGCGCATGCGCCGCGCAACCGGCTGGCCGCCGACCTGGTGCAGTTCGAGGCGCTGATCGAGTTCCTGCGCCGCGATGATCCACGCCATGCCGGTTCGGCGGTGTCGATGGAGCGCCTGCGCGAGCGCATGCTGCTGCTGTTGCCGGTGCTGTCCTCGATTGCCGATCGCCTGAGCGCGCTGCGCAGCGACGGCCAGGCCCTGCCCGAAGGGCTGCCGGCACTGGTCGACGATATCCACAACTGGCTGGACGGGCCCACCAACGCCAGCGAGTACGCCCGCCTGCGCGCGCGCATCAGCGCGCTGAAGCCGCAGGTGGACCGCGACCTGCAGCACCTGCAGCTGGCCAGCCTGCTGCTGCGCCTGGAGGAACTGGTGGACCTGTGGCAGGACTGCCGCACGTTGCAGCATGCAATCGACCACGGCACCGCGCCGCTGGACCGCGCGCACTACCGCATCCGCACCGAACGCGTGGCCGCCGACAAGCACGTCGACTACGGCATGGCGCTGTTTTCCGCGCTTAGTGCCGGCGTGGCGCTGATGAGCTACTGCGTGCTGTGGATCGCGCTGGGTTGGGAAGGTGGTGGCAACGGCGCGATGATGGCGGCGGTGACCGCCGCGTTCTTCGCCGCACAGGACGACCCGGCACCGAGCATGGTGTCGTTCCTGGTATGGGCGATGGTCGCGTCGGTGGTGGCCGGCGTGTACCTGTTCGGCGTGTTCCCGGCCGTGCACGACTTCGGCCTGCTGGCGCTGGTATTGGCGGTGGCGTTCCTGCCGCTGGGGCTGATGCTGCACCATCCGAAGAGCGCGCTGTTCGCACTGCCGCTGACGGTGAACCTGGCCGCGCTGCTGAGCCTGCAGAACACCTACAGCGCCAACATCCAGACCTTCCTCAACTCGTCGATCGCGATGTTCATCGGCATTGGCTTTGCCGTGGTGATGACCCGCCTGTTCCGTTCGGTGGGTGCCGAGTGGACCGCACGCCGCCTGGTGCGGCAGGGCTGGACCACGCTGGCCGAGGCCGCCGAAGGCCGTGGCCAGCAGGACCGCCAGCGCTTCGCCGCACGCATGCTCGACCTGCTGGGCCTGCTCGCACCGCGCCTGGCGGCGACGCCAGAGGGCAGCGACATCGCCTCGGTGGACATGCTCAACGAAGCGCGCATCGGCCTGAACATCCTGCAGCTGCGTCGCGCACGGCTGGAACTACCCGAGCGCAGCCGCGAAGCGGTCGAGCACATCCTGGAAGAGATCGCCGTGCATTACCGCCGTCAGATCGCCGCGCGCAAACCGATTGTGGCGGCCGAGGCGCTGCGGGAGCGGCTGGATACCTCGCTGGGCCGGGTCGGCAGCGTGGCTGCCTGCAAGGCCCGCGATGAAGCCCTGATGGGCCTGATCGGCCTGCGCTTCGCGCTGTTCCCGGAGGCCAAGGCATTGGCGCCGGGGCTGGCGGATGCCGGCGCGCCGTCCATGTAATGCGATCCGCCGGGCATGGCCCGGCGCTACCATCGTCATCCGGTAGCGCCGGGCCATGCCCGGCGTCCTTACGCCACGGCAACAGGACGGTTCAATGAGTTACGACATGATGGTGTTCGAGGCCAGTGCGGCCCCGCGCGAGGCTGCGGCTTTCATCGCCTGGTTCGAAAAGCAGACGCAGTGGAACGAGCGCCACGAGTACGACGACCCGGCGGTCAGCAGCCCGGCACTGCAGGCGTGGTTCGCGGAGATGGCACAGGAATTTCCGCCAATGAACGGGCCGCTGAGCAACGACGAGGACGACCGTGCCGAGGTGACCGAGTACAGCATCGGTAGTCAGGTGATCTACGGCGCGTTCGCCTATTCGGTGGCCGAACGTGCGCATGGCCGCGTGCAGGACCTGGCCGAGAAGCACGGCGTGGGCTTCTTCGACGTGAGTGCCGACGAAGCGGCGATCGTGTTCCCGGATGGCCTGGTGTTGATCGCGGAGTAACTGGGGTCGGAGCCCGTTCCCGTTGGGGACGGGATCCGACCCCGCGTCAGAACAGCTGGCCCTGCACGGTGGGCTGTTCGATGCGCGCCGGTGCTTCAGCCACCTCTTCCGCACCCAGCCGCCAGGCCAGACCACCCAATCGGCTGGCGTGGCGCTTCAATGCGGCCTGCAGCACATCGGCGCTGCCGGCCACATGCAGCACCTGGCGGGCGCGGGTCAGGCCGGTGTAGACCAGTTCGCGCGACAGCACGCGGCTGTCCTGGCGTGGGAGCTGCAACCACACTTCGTCGAACTCCGAACCCTGCGCCTTGTGCACGGTCATCGCGAAGGCGCTTTCATGCGCGGGCAGTGCGGCCGGGTGGAAGGCGCGCGGCTGGTCGACGCTGTCGCCGGGGAACCAGGCCACCATCGCGCCGCTGCCATCACGCAGGCAGATGCCGATATCGCCGTTGAACAGGCGATGCCGGTAGCTGTTCTCGGTGACCAGCAGCAGGCGACCCTGGAAGTAGCCGGGGGTGTTGCCGGCCAGCAGCTGTTCGATGCGGCTGTTGAGCCCGCGTGCGCCCTGCGGGCCTTCGCGCAAGGCGGTCAGCACACGCAGGCGCCCGGCCTGCTGCAGGGCAAGCACTGGATCAGCCGCGTCGGCCAGTGCTCGCCAGTGGCCCAGCAGGTGCTCGCGCTGGCCACGCAGCGGATCGGCCTCGCCTTCGTGGAAATGCACGCCGGCCAGTTCACCGCTGCGCAGCAGCTGCAATGCTGTGCTGCTGTCGCCCTCGCGCACGGCGTGGGCCAGCGGTGCCAGATCCAGCGCATCGCTCTGCCGGTAGCCGCGCTGCAGCTGCACGCGGCGCCCGGCGAAGGCGCGTGGTGCGGCCTGCGGCTGCAAGATGGCCGGCGCCAGAAGACCATGCAGTGCCTGCGCGTCATCAGCGCGGGTACCGATGCCATCACCGCTGGCACGCAGGATCGCGCTGAGCACGTCGCCGGCCTCGACCGAGGGCAACTGATCGGGATCGCCGAGCAGGATCAACCGGGTGCCGCTGGCGATCGCGTCGACCAGCTTGGCCATCATCGGCAGATCGATCATCGAGGCTTCGTCGACCACCACCACATCCACCGGCAGCGGATTGTCGGCATGGTGGCGGAAGCGCGGTGAATCGGGAATCACGCCGAGCAGGCGATGCAGGGTGGTGCCGGTACTGGGCAGCGCCGCGCACAACGCCGGGTCCAGTCCTTGTTCCTGCAGCCGTTGCACGGCGACGCGAAGGCTCTCGGCCATGCGCTCGGCGGCACGCCCGGTGGGCGCGGCCAGCGCCACCTCGGGCAGCGGCTGGCCGGCGTGCCGGGCCTGCGCGGCCAGCAGCAGCAACAGGCGCGCGATGGTGGTGGTCTTGCCGGTGCCGGGGCCGCCGGTGACCAGCGCCAGCGGATGGCGCAGGGTCACGCCGGCGGCGCGTGCCTGATGATCTTCGCCGCCCAGTGCCTGCGGGAACAGCTGCGCGAACAAAGGCGCCAACGCTGCCATGTCCGGCGCCGGCAGCGGATGCCGGCCGATGCGCTGCAGCCCAGCCGCCAGCTGACGCTCGTACTCGCGATAGCGGCGCAGGTAGAGCAGGCCGTTCTCCAACACCAGCGGCGCATCCTCGGCGATGGCGTCGGCCTGCTCCGGCGTCGCGACCCACGGCGATGCGCACAGCTGCTCCAGCCAGTCCTGCGCGGCAGGCCACTCGGGTACGCCTTCCAGCAACCGCTGCGGTTGCGCCGGATCGAACGCAGCATGGCCTTGCGATACCGCCAGCGACGCAAGCGCAGCCGCCAGCGCCACGCTCTCGGGCGTGTCGTCGCGCAGCCGCTGCAGGCTGGTCGCTAGTGCATGGTCGAGGGTGCGCAGCAGGCCCTTCTGGTGCAGTTCCTTCAGCAGGCTCATGCACTGGCTCCACGGGCACGCGCAGCCAGTTCGGCCTGGGCCTGTTCGCCACCGGCGAACAACGCATCCAGGGCATCCACCAGCGCCAACGGGAAGCGGTCCACATGCACACCGTTGCCGGCGGCATCCAGGCCGCGGCAGAACAGATAGCGGATGCCGCCCATGTCGCGCTCGTAGTCGTAGGCCGCACCCAGGCGGAAACGCAGCCAGCGATGTAGAGCCACCGTATAGATCAGCGCCTGCAGGTCGTACTCGCTGTGGCGCATGGCAATGGCCAGCAGGTCCGGGCTGTAGCCGGGCAGGCGGTTGGATTTGTAGTCGAGCACATACCAGCGCCCGTCGCGCACGTAGGTCAGGTCGATCATGCCGGTCATCAGCCCTTCCAGGCGGCGGCGCTGCCCGAAGCCGCGACGCGTGCTGGAAACCCCATGTGCATGCAGCACCTGCAACAGCGCCGGCACCGTGGTCGGTTCGATGGCGAAATGGAAGTCGATTTCCGCGCGGCGCTCGCCTTCACCCAGGCTGTGCAGCGCACCGCCCTCGGGCAGCGGCACGGTGAGCGTGTGGCCCACCAGCGGCACCAGCACCGCCACGCCATCGTCCAGGTCGGCATCGGCATAGCCTTCGTCGTGCAGCGCCTTGCGCAGTACCTCGGCCTGTCCCTCAGGGGCTTGCAGACCTGGCTGCCAATCACCCCATGCGGCGAAGTCGACGTTCTCCATCGCCTCGTGCAGCACATTGCCGAAGCGACTGCCCATGAAGCGCGGGTCGATCGGCGCGCTGTCTTCGGCGGCCACGGTGGGTTCGGGCAGCGCCGGTTCCAGCGGCAGTTCCGGGCCGGCCGGTTCGTCGGCCGCCGGTGCCGGCAACTCGGTGGCCGCCGCTTCGATATCGTTGCCAACACCCGCATCTGCGTGGGCCAGCTGGGTGAAGCTGTAGACCCACCAGTCGTGCGGCACGCGCCGGGTCAGAGCACGCACCGCCGGAAGGTCGCCTTCCACTTCGGCCGCCAGCTGCGGCAGCGCGGCCGGTGCCTCACTGTCATCGATGTGCACATCGGCGTGCGCGCGCAGCGCCTGCAGGTCACCCAGCAGCGGCGCCAGCCGCGTCTTGCCGAGCCCGGCCAGATCACCCACGGCGATCCACAGCGCATGCTCGGCACGGGTCAGTCCCACATACAGCAGGCGCGCATCCTCGGCCCGCTGCTCGCGCTCACGTTGGTTGCTGGCCGCTTCCCAGGCCTCGTCCTTGTCCAGTTTCCAATGCAGCTGGCGCTGGCCACCGACGTGCACCGTGCAGTGCGAGGCGGTGTTCGGTGCGCCGCCGTCGATGCCGACGAAGGGCAGGAACACCAGCGGATACTCCAGGCCCTTGCTCTTGTGCAGGGTGATGATCTGTACGCGCCGCGCATCCGATTCCAGGCGCAGCAGCTGCTGCTCGTCATCCTGATCGGCGCTGGCCATCTGCCCCTGCAGCCAATCCAGCAGGCCGTGCATGCCCAGCGCCTGCGCCGAGGCTTCCTGCAGCAGTTCGCCCAGCTGCAGGTAATTGGTCAGGCGGCGCTCGCCATCGATCAGCGCCAGCAGGCGTTCGCCCTGTGCGGCACAGACGTCGGCGATCACTGCGAACGGTCCGCCGCGCTGCCAGCGCTCACGCCAGTGCAGCAGTTGTGCCTGGAACTCGCGTTGCAGGTCGCCCTCGCGTTCCATCGCCGCTATCGCACTGGCCCGCTGGCCAAGCAGCACGGTGGCCAGCACCGCACGCAGGCGGCCTTCGTCGGCGGGTTGCAGCAGCGCCAGCAGCAGCGCGCGCAGATCACGTGCTTCGCTGGTGGCGAACAGGCTCTGCTTGCCGGCCGCCACGGCGGGAATGCCGACCGCTGCCAGCGCGCGCTGCACCAGCGTGGCCTCGCGATGCGAGCGCACCAGCACCGCGATATCACCGGGTTGAACCGGGCGTCCACGCAACACGGCATTGCCTGCACGCGCCTCGACCAGGATCTGGTGAATCGCAGCCACGCAGGCCTGGGTCGCGGCATCACGCGAGGCGTCCGCACTCATCGCCTTGTCACCGCCACTGCGCAGCACGCGCAGGGTGAGTGCCGTGGCGGCATGGCCATCACGCTGGTAGTCCTCGTCGATGCGCACGCCACCGGGGCGCACCGGCTCGAACTGGATGTCGCGTTCGAGGAAGGCGTCTTCGCCACCGTTGTCGTACAGCGCCTGCAGCGCGCGCAGCACCGCCGGGCGTGAGCGGAAGTTCTGGTCCAGCACCGGCGCCTGCTGCGCCACCTGCTTGGCCTTCAGGTAGGTGTGGATATCACCGCCGCGGAAGCCGTAGATCGCCTGCTTGGGGTCGCCGATCAGGAACAGCGCCGGCGCCAGGCCGAGTTCACGCACCTCCGGCGAATCGCCGAACACGGTGTGGAAGATGCCCCACTGGCGATCGTCGGTGTCCTGGAACTCATCGACCAGCGCGATGCGGTACTGCGCACGCAGTTGTTTCACCAGCGTCAACCGTTGCGGGCCTTCCAGTGCCAACGCCACGCCATCGATCAGGTCGTCGTAGGTCTGTACCCGGCGCGTGCGCTTCAGCGCCTGCAGGCGCTGCGTGGCTTCGGCGCGAAGCGCGTGCAGGAAATTCAATGCAGTGGCACGCAACCAGGCATCGCGTTCGGCCAGCAGCGCTACATAGCGCGCCAACGGTTCCTGCAATAGCGACGACGGCGTGCGGTCGAGGAATTTCTTGTTGGTCTTGTCGGCCAGCCCATCCGGCAGCAGCGCCGGCAGGCGCTCGCTGGCCAGCAGCTCGCGCGGGTCGCCGCGCTCAGCCCAGGCCAGCAGCTGTCGGCCCAGCGGGTGCAGCCAGCCCAGCTTGTAGGACACGCCGTTGATCCACTTGTTGTCGACGGCATCGCAGAGGTCGATGAAGAACTGCTCGCCATGTTCGCGCACGCTTGCGGACAGTGCCTCGGCCGCGCTCTGCAGCGCCGGGTGTGGATCAGCCAGCGTCACCGGCTGTGGCAACGGGTGCAGTGGCGGCGTGCCCAGCAGCGCGCGCAGATCGGCCGCCAGCGCGTCCGGGTTGGACCACAGCCAGGTCAGCGGCTCCAGCGTGGCCGGGTCATTGGCATGCACGCGCCACAGATCAGCGGCCAGCTCCTCCAGCAGTTCACGATCGCTGGCCAGCAGTTCCGGCGGATCAAAGGTGTGGCCGCTTTCCAGCGCATGCTCGCGCAGCACGCGGGTGCAGAAGCCGTGGATGGTGAAGATGGATGCCAGGTCGATTTCGTCGGCAGCCACCTGCAGGCGGCGCTTCAATGCAGAGGCGCTCTCGGAGCCGCCCTGCAGATGACGCTGCAGCACGTCGCGGGTCAATCTCGCGTCGGGTGCTTCACCCTCGGCCGGTTCCAGATCGACCAGGCGCGCGGCCAGCGCCAGGCGCTCACGGATGCGCTTGCGCAGTTCCTGGGTGGCCGCATCGGTGAAGGTCACCGCCAGGATCTGGCCGATGCGAAGGCCCTGCTCCACCACAAGGCGGGTGAACAACGTGGCCAGGGTGAAGGTCTTGCCGGTGCCTGCGCTGGCTTCGATGAGGCGGATGCCGTCCAGCGGCAGGGCCAGGTAGGGATCGCCCGCCATGCGCTGGGTTTCCTTGTCTGCGATGGCGGTGTTCATGCGTTGCCCTCCTGGCGTGCTTCGGTGCCGAGAGTGCGGCCTTCGCGCACCGCGCTGAAGACCACCTGGCTGTTGCGCAGCAGCTCGGCATAGCTGGCATCGGTGGCGAACGGGTCGGCACCGCGCAGCAGCAGCTGCCAGGCGTCGCTGCTGGATTCGCCCCAACTGCGGTCGCTGCCATGCCACTGCTTCCAGCCTTCGCTGCGCTGTTTTTCTGCCGGTGCGTTGTACAGCACCCAGCCGGTATACGGGGCAAAGCGCAGCGGCTCACGCAGGCCGCGCTGGCGCAATTGCAGCAGCGCACGCAGCGCGGCGCGTGCAGCGGGGGCGCTCAGTGCTGGCAGCACATGCGGGCCGGGACCGGCGTCACCGCCATCGTGGAACTGCACCAGCGGCAACGCATCGCCGGCGGCGTTGGCCAGCAGCCAGTCCAGGCCCTGGCGGATCACTGCATTGCCATTGAGCGTGCCGGCCCGCAGGCGCACCAGCCCTTCGGGATGCCGATCAGCCACGCGGCCGTGCAGGCGCACGCCGTCGATGTCCACTTCGTAGCGACGGCTTTCCAGCGGTTCGCCCTGCATCCAGCCCAGCAGCGCACTGGCATACGGGCGCGTCTTCAACTGCTCCACCTCGAACTGGCGCTCGCCCAATGGACCCGACGGCAGCAGTCCACGCGCGCGCAGTCGCGGATACAGCGGCTCGGAATCGCCGCTGAGCGTGGCGCGCACCACGGCCGCCTGCACGCTGCGCTTTTCCGGGCCGCGCGATGACAGCACCAGCGGTTCCAGGTCATCGACCTCCTCGACATCGTCGGCCAGGCGCAGGCCCAGCGACTGCGCGAGGAACTGCCCGGCCGGGTCGCACAGGAAACGGCGCAGGGTATCGAGCGCGACCTCGTCTTCCACTGCATCGTCGAGCGGCGGCGGCAACGGTGCGTCGAACCACGGCTGCAGGCCGCCGCGCTGGCCGGTGAGGCGGCCGGCAGCCGGATGCCACTGGCGGCGATAGCTGAAGCGACGCGGGTCGCCATCACCGAATGCGGCGGGCGAGAACGGCTGCAAGGCATGGCGCACGGTGAAGTCGCGGACCGCCGCAGGCGGATCGAGGTGATACGCAGCGGCGGCATCGATCAGTTCACTGACCAGCACCGACGGCTCGCGCACGCTGCCATCGCGCGGATCGGCGCCGAGATAGCTGAGATAGAACACCTCCTGCGCGGCGGCGAACAGCTGCAGGAACAGGAAACGGTCGTCCTCGCGGGTGGAGCGGTCGCCCGGTCGGCGGCGCGGCGTGTCCAGTTCGGCGGTGAGCTGGTTGAGACCGGCCGCCGGGTCACGGCGCGGGAAATCGCCATCATTGAGGCCCAGCACGCAGATCACCCGGAATGGCAGCAGGCGCATCGGCACCATGCGGCCGAAACTGATGCCACCGGTCAGCAGCGGTGCGCGCGTATCGGCCTCGGACAGTGCACCGGCAAAATGCGAACGCACCACCTCCGGCGGCACGCCGTCTTCGAAACCGGCCTTGGCGGCATCGTCGGCAAACTGGTTCAGCAGCTTGCGCAGGCGCTCCAGCGCGCGCTGGCTGTTGGGCGAACTCGGCGCGGTCGGCAGCAGCGCATCGAGCAGCGACAGCAGGCGCTGCCGCCACTGCGCCGGGGTCAGCAGCTCACCGAGGCGACGCTGATAGACCGCCAGCACGCGCAACAGGCGCAGCAGCCGGTCCAGCGCGTCCAGTGCACCACCTTCCAGTTCGATCCACGGCGCGACACCGGCCAGGTCGGCCTCGCTGCCGGTGGCGTGACCGAGCACCAGGCGGTCCAGTGCGAACTGCCAGGTGTAGGCGTCGTCGGCCGGCGCCTGGTGCTGGTGGCGGTGCTTCGCATCCAGGCCCCAGCGTGCACCGGCCTGCTGCAGCCAGCCGTGCAAGCGGTCGAAGTCCACCGCTTCCAGCCCGGCCGCTTCGGCCAGCGGTGCACTGGCCAGCAGGTCCAGCACTTCATTGAGCCCGAATCGCGATACCGGCAGGCCCAGCAGGTGCACGAACACATCGGCCAGCGGTTCACCGGCCAGCGGGCTGCTGTCGGCCAGCGCATAGGGGATGTGCTCCTCCTCGCCACCACGGCCGCCGAACACCGCTTCCAGGTACGGCACGTAGGGATCGATGTCCGGCGCCAGCACCGCGATCTCGCGCGCCTGCAGCGGCGGGTCGAAGCGCGGGTCCTGCAGCAGGCTGCGCAGCTGGTCGTGCAGCACCTGCAGTTCGCGCAGGCGGGTGTGGCAGGCGTGCACCTGCAGGCTGGGGTCGTCGCTGCGCAGGCCGTCGCGCAGCTCACCCGAGGGCAGCGCGCGGCGGTGGAACAGATCGCGTTGCAGGCGATGCAGCAGGCTGTCGGACAGGCCGCCTTCGTCCAGGGTCGGCCGGGTGTCCTCCTCCGGATCGGAATAGGCCGCAATCTCGCCGGCCGGGTGCACCACCTCGTAGCTGCCCAGCACCGCCATGAAGTCGCGGCCCGCCGCGCCCCAGGCTTCCAGCAGGCGGTTCTCGCCGGCCGCTTCACCGAAGGGATCAGGCGCGCCGCTGCGCAGCCGCTCGGCCAGGGTCTGCAGATCGCCCCAGTACGACTGCACCGGGGTGGGCATATAGAAGTGCAGCTCGCCGACCCGTGCCTGGGTGGCCATCACCCGCAGCACATCGGGCGAGATGTTGAGCGTCGCGAACGCGGACATGCGCAGCGGCAAGCCCTGCGGCAACGGCTTACCGGCGCCCTCGAAGCGGTCCAGGTATTCCTGGATGCGGCGCGCGCGATAGTCGTGGCCGTGGGTGATGGTGCGCCACAGGATCGCCTGCGGGTCGGCCGGATCGGCACCGGCGGCCCAGCGCAGCAGCCAGTCACGGCGCCAGGCCTGGTACTTCTCGAACACCGAGGCCAGCTCGCCGGCCAGCGCCCACGGCTTCAACGCGTCGCCACCGGCAAGATAGGACTGCAGCGCGCGCATCGGTGGCTGCGCCAGCAGTGCCGGGTCACGCAGTGCCTGGTACAGCTTCCAGTGCAGGCCGGCTGCATCCAGGTCGTCCTGCTCGCCGCTGATGTTGGCCTTCAGCGCGCGGGCCACGAATTCGCCCGGGGTGAGGAATTCGAGGTTGGCGGCAACGCCGAATTCCGCGGCCAGTGTCGCTTGCAGCCAGCGCCGCATCGCCACCTGCGGGATCAGCACCACCTCCGGCGCCAGCAGCGGCTGGCCAGGTACCGGCGCACGCACGTTGCGTGCCAGCAGCGCGGCCAGCACGTCCAGGGAGTTGGAATGGTAGAGGCGGAAATCGCTGCCCGGGTCACTCATCGTGCACAGTGTGCAGCACGGCACGCAGTATTCAATGATCCGGGCCATCGCCGGTACGGATTGTTCCGGGACCCCTGCCGATTGTCCCGGCCTGCGCGAGGCCTTGCCGTGCAACAATACTGGACCGTCCAGTCTGCTTATGTTCAGCAGACGGGCCCGATCCTTCGATGTCTAAAAAACGTTAATGGTGCCCATGTCGGCTTCCGCCTCCAGTCTGGTGCAGTTATCCAACGTCCGCATCGACCGGAGCGGGCGCACGATCCTGCGCGACGTGTCGCTGCAGGTGCCCAAGGGCAGCATCACGGCGGTGCTCGGTCCGTCGGGCAGTGGCAAGTCGACCCTGCTGGCGGCGCTGACCGGCGAACTGCGCCCGGTCGCCGGCGAGGTCACCCTGTTCGGCAAGCCGATTCCGCACGACAGCGGCGCGCTGCTGGAAATGCGCAAGAGCGTGGGCGTGCTGCTGCAGGGCAATGGCCTGCTGACCGACCTCACCGTGGCCGAGAACGTGGCGCTGCCGCTGCGCACCCACACCCGCCTGCCCACTGCGGTACTGCGCCGGCTGGTGCAGATGAAACTGCATGCGGTGGGCCTGCTGGCCGCCGCCGATGCCTGGCCGCGCGAGCTGTCAGGTGGCATGGCGCGCCGCGTGGCGCTGGCCCGTGCACTGGCGCTGGACCCGCCGCTGATGATCTACGACGAGCCGCTGACCGGGCTGGACCCGATCGCCTCGGGGGTGATCATGAGCCTGATCCAGCGCCTCAACCACAGCCTGGGCCTGACCAGCATCATCGTCAGCCACCACGTGCACGAGACCCTGCCGATCTGCGACCAGGTGATCGCGATCGCCAATGGCGGCATCGTGTTCCAGGGCACGCCCGAGGCACTGCAGTCCAGCCAGGACCCGCTGCTGCGGCAGTTCCTGCACGGCCAGCCCGATGGCCCCATCCCGTTCGATGCCGCGCCGCGCGCGAGGGTCGCCTGATGCCGTTCGTTCAAGCCACCCGCTCGCTGGGTCGTGCCGGCCTGTTCTCGCTGACCGTGCTGCGCGGTTCGCTGCCGACCCGTGATTTCCTGGCCGAGCTGACCCGCGAGATCTACAAGATCGGTGCGCGCTCGCTGCCGATCATCGCCGTCGGCGGTGCCTTCGTCGGCCTGGTACTGACCCTGCAGGGCTACCGCACGCTGACCACGTTCGGTGCGGCCGACGCACTATCGACCCTGCTTGGCCTGTCGCTGTACCGCGAACTGGCACCGGTGCTGACCGCGCTGCTGTTCATCGGCCGCGCCGGAAGCTCGATCGCCGCCGAACTGGGCCTGATGCGCGCCACCGACCAGATCAAGGCGCTGGAGCTGATGGCCATCGACCCGGTGGCCAAGGCCGTCGCGCCACGCTTCTGGGCGGCGGTGCTGACCGTGCCGCTGCTGACCGGCATCTTCTGCTCGCTGGCAATCAGCGCCAGCTACTTCGAAGCCGTGCACGTGCTCGGCCTGGACAATGGCGTGTTCTGGTCGGCGCTGCGTGGCAGCGTGGACTTCTGGGACGACTTCGGCGTGGCGATGCTGAAGTCGGCGATCTTCGGCGGCACTGCCGCGCTGGTGGCCGCCTATGTCGGCTTCCACGCCGAACCGACCATTGAAGGCACCTCGGTCGCCACCACCCGCGCGGTGGTCAACGCCTCGCTGCTGGTGCTGATGTTCAACTTCGTGCTGTCGGCAATGTTGTTCACCTAACCCCTCCATCGGCGGCGCGCATCGGCGCGCGGCCACCACGACTGATCAGGTACTCCACATGGCCATCCGCGGTCCCAGACTTGAATTCTCTGTCGGCGCTTTCCTGCTGCTGGCCCTGGCCTCGCTGATGGTGCTGGCCGTGGCCTCGACCAACCAGCGCTGGAGCTGGGGTGGCGAAGGCTATGAACTCAAGGCCCGTTTCTCCCAGGTCGGCCAGCTGCGCAAGCAGGCGCCGGTGAAGATCGGCGGCGTCACCGTTGGCCAAGTCGCCGCGATCGACCTGGACCCGGTGAAGTTCGAATCGATCGTGACCCTGCGCATGGACAGCAAGGTCAAGGATCTGCCGGCCGACACTTCCGCCGGCATCTTCACCAGTGGTTTGCTGGGCGAGAGCTATATCGGTCTTCAGCCCGGCGGCGATCCGGACGTGCTCAAGCCCGGTGAGGAGATCGTCTTCACCCAGCCGGCGGTGGACCTGATCCAGCTGGTCGGCAAATACATGTTCAGTGGCGGCGCCGGTGGCGGCGCTGCTCCGAAGCCCAACGATGGCGCGCAGGCGCCTGCAACGGAACCGCAACCATGAAGATGAAACTGATCCCGGCCCTGCTCGCCTCGTCGCTGCTGCTGGCCACCCCGTTCCTGGCCCAGGCGCAGGCCAGCGCTCCCGCCGCTGCCGCGACGCAGGGCCAGGCCGGCAAGGTGGTGATCGATGCCAGCAGCCGCATCCTGGCGACGCTGCAGCAGCGCAAGAGCGAGTTCACCAGCAACCCGGCCAGCCTGCGCAGCTACATCGACAGCGAGCTCAACCGCACCTTCGACCGCGACTATGCCGCGCGCCTGGTGCTGGGTACCCACGCACGCGGTGCCGCCGATGCGGACATCAAGCTGTTCGCCAATGCCATGGCCGACAACCTGATGCAGCGCTACGGTTCGACCCTGCTCAACATCCAGGGCAAGCCGAGCTTCCGCTTGAAGAGCGAGAGCCCGCTGCCGGGCAACCGTGGCGTGCGCGTGCTCACCGAGCTGGTGCGCGCCGGCAGCGAACCGACCCCGGTGGAGTACTGGATGCGCAATGAAGGCGGCCAGTGGAAGATCTTCGATGTGAACATCGAAGGCATCTCCTACGTGCAGACCTTCCGCAACCAGTTCGATGCTCCGCTGCGCCAGAAGGGCATCAAGCAGGTGGCCACCGAGCTGCAGAGCGGCAGCATGCAGGCCGGGCCCGCGGGCAATGGCAAGTAACGCGCTGGCGCTGCTGGAAGGCGACACCCTGCGCCTGCGCGGGGTGCTGGACCGTGCCGCGGTGATCGCGCTGTGGCCGCAACTGCAGGCACTGCCGGCGAAACTGGCACGGCTGGAGCTGGGCGAGGTCGAGCGCGTGGACAGCGCCGGCCTGGCCCTGCTGGCCGAGCTGGCCGCGCGTGCACGCACGAGCGGCCATCCGCTGGCGATCTCCGGCGCGCCGGCCGGCTACAACGAATTGAGCGCGGCCTACCGGCTGTCGCCCGACCTGGATTTCAACGCTACTTCTGCTGCGAGCTGACATGAACGTCGTACGCACTCTCCCCCTGATCGTCCTGGTCACCGCCCTCACCGCCTGCGCCGGCAAGCCCGCGCGCAGCGATGCACCGGTTGCCAGCACCGTGGTCCCGGCCAGCACCACCGCCGAGGCGCCAGCCGTCGATACTGCAACGGCCGAAGCCGGCTCGGCCGCGCCCGTTGCCAGCCCGCCGGCTGCGGCCAGTCTGCCTCCGGCCGCGGCCGCTTCCAGCGCCGACACCGACGCTGCGAAGACCGCAGCCGCCACCGCACCGGGCGGTGACGACGACTTCGACGCCCTCTACGGCGGTGCCGGCAACACCGGCAGTGCAGCGGCCTACGACCCGTGGGAACCGTTCAACCGCAAGGTGCACAAGTTCAACAACGCAGTCGACCGCGGCGTCGCCCGTCCGCTGGCCACCGCCTATACCCACGTGGTGCCGCGCTTTGCGCGTACCGGCGTCAGCAACTTCTTCAGCAACCTGCGTGCGCCGGTGACCATCACCAACCAGCTGCTGCAGGGCCGCGGTGGCGATGCCTGGGACAGCCTGGGCCGCTTCCTGATGAACAGCACGCTGGGTATCGGCGGCCTGTTCGATCCGGCCAGCAAGGCGATGGTGCCGCGTCGCAATGAGGACTTCGGGCAGACCCTGGGTGCCTGGGGCTGGCGTCGTTCGCGTTACGTGGAACTGCCGTTCTTCGGCCCGCGCACCGTGCGCGATGTGTTCGGCCTGGCCGGTGACATTCCGCTGTCGCCGATCCGCCGCATCGAAGAGGACAAGCTGCGCATCGGCCTGCAGGGCCTGCAGCTGGTCGATACCCGCGCCCAGCTGCTGGCGATCGACGACCTGCGCGACACCGCCGTGGACGAGTACTCGCTGGTCCGCGACGCGTGGATGCAGCGCCGCAACTACCAGATCGAGAACGATCTGCGCAGCAAGCGCGACCGTGGCCACGACGATGCCAATTCGCCGATCCCGGTCGATGCGATGCCGATGCCGCAGTGGACGCACTGAGTCCTTCCATCGGCGCATGAAAAACCCCGCCTCGGCGGGGTTTTTCTTTTGCGGCCCTGGATGGGGTCGGAGCCCTTTCCCATGGAAAGGGATCCGACCCCGACCGATCAGGCGGCCAGCGCGGCTTCGATCGCCTCGCGCACGCGCGCATCGTCAGCGGCCACGTCCGGGGCGAAACGGGCGATGACCTTGCCATCACGGCCGACCAGGAACTTCTCGAAGTTCCACAGCACCGCCGGTGCCGGATGGATCGGAATCTCCTTGCTGGCCAGGCGCTCGCGCAGCGGGCCTTCACCGATCGACTGCGGCTGGGCGGCGGTCAGCTGCTGGTACAGCGGGTGGGTGTCGTCACCGGCCACGCTGATCTTGGAGAACATGGGGAAGCTGACGTCGTAGGTGAGCTGGCAGAACTGCTGGATTTCCGCCTCGCTGCCCGGCTCCTGGCCGAGGAAGTTGTTGGCGGGGAAGCCCAGCACTTCCAGGCCCTGTGCGTGCTTTTCCGCATACAGCGCCTGCAGGCCTTCGTATTGCGGGGTCAGGCCGCACTTGGAGGCGACGTTGACCAGCAGCAGTACCTTGCCCTGGTAGTCGGCAAGCGAGGACGGCTGGCCGTCGATGGTGGTGAGGGAAATGTCCTGGATCGGGGTGCTCACGCGGGGCTCCGGCAACAGCGGGGAATGGCCCACCAGCATAGCGCCGCGCGATGCCGGTAGTGCCGGCCGCTGGCCGGCAATCATGCGACCGTTCGCAAGGGTTCATGAGGTTGCCGGCCAGCGGCCGGCACTACGATCAATCCACGCAGATCGTGCCCAGCGCCTTTCCATCCTCGATGCGCTGGCGGCAACCGAAGTTCTGGCTGGCGTCGCGCTGGCAGGTACCGGTGGCCGGACTGCCGGCGGCCACTTCGCCCGTGGCCAGGCACTGGCCGGTGCAGTCGCTCTTGCGGCTGCAGGCCTTGCCGGCATCAGCATGGGGAATCACGCATTGCTCGCGCTGCAGCCGGCCGAGCCGCTGCAGGGTGCCACCCGCTGCCTGGCAGTCGACGTCACGCGCTTCGCGGTACGCCTCGGCTGCTTCAGGGCTGGTGGCTGCGGCAGGTGTCGCCGCCGTATCGGCAGCCGGCGGTGCGCTGCTGCAGGCGGCAAGCAACGCGGTCAGGACGAGGCTGGTACAGAGGCACAGACGCATGGCGGTACCTGATCGAGACGGACAGGCCGCCAGCATACGCATCGACGATGCAGGCGGCGTGTCCGCGTGACTCAGGTCTCGTCGGTGTCGCCGTCGCTGCCTTCGTCCTCGCCCGCCGCATCACTCTCGGCCAGATCGCCCAGCAGCGACTGCGCCTGTTCGGATGCCAGCGACTCCACGCCACGCAGGCGCCGTTCGATCGTACGCGTCTTGCGGCTGGCCTCGCCGATGCTGCGACCAACCGTGGTGATCTGCTTCTCGGCCTTTTCCAGGATGCCGGCGAACTTGCCGAACTCGCTCTTCACCGCACCCAGCAGGCTCCACACCTCGCTGGAACGCTGCTCGATGGCCAGCGTGCGGAAGCCCATCTGCAGACTGTTGAGCAGGGCGGTGACCGTGGTTGGCCCGGCCACCACCACGCGGTGCTCGCGCTGAAGCAGATCAACCAGGCCCGGGCGCCGGATCACTTCGGCATACAGGCCTTCGGTGGGCAGGAACATCACCGCGAAGTCGGTGGTGTGCGGCGGCGCGATGTACTTGTCGCAGATCGACTTCGCCTGCACGCGTACCGCGCGCTCCAGCTGGATGCCTTGCAGGCGCACACCCTCGGCGTCGCCCTGCTCCTGCGCGTCCAGCAACCGCTCGTAGTCCTCACGCGGGAACTTGGAGTCGATCGGCAACCACACCGGCGTGTCGTCGCCGCTGCGACCTGGCAGGCGCACCGCGATATCAACCATCTCGCCGCTGTCCGGGCGCACCTTCACCGCACGTGCGTACTGCTCCTGGGTCAGCGTCTGCTCGAGAATGTTCTCCAGCTGCACTTCGCCCCAGCTGCCGCGGTTTTTGACGTTGGTCAGCACGCGCTTGAGGTCGCCGACGCCGGTGGCCAGCTGCTGCATCTCGCCGAGGCCGCGCTGCACCTGCTCCAGGCGTTCGGAGACCAGCTTGAAGGAATTGCCCAGGCGGGTTTCCAACGTCGACTGCAGCTTCTCGTCCACGGTGTGGCGCATCTGCTCCAGCTTCTGCGCATTGTCGTTCTGCAGCGCGCGCAGCTGTTCTTCCAGGGTCGTGCGCATTTCAGCGATGCGTTGCTCGTTGCGCTGGGTCAGTTCCTGCAGGCGCAGGCCCAGGCTTTCGGTCAGGCGCTGCTGCGACTGCGCACCTTCCTCGCGACCCTTGCGCGCATCGTCCACCAGGGTCTGGCGCAGCGCGCCGAGCTGGGTATCGGTGCGCCCGGTGAGTTCCTGCAGCTGCTGGCCGAAGGCATGGATGCGTGCCTCCTGCTGCTGGCCGAACACTTCCAGCTGCGCGCGCAGTTCCTGCAGGCGTTGGCCCATCAGCGCACCACTGCGCTGCTGGCTTTCAGCCGCTTCGGCACGCGCCTTGCGCGCGTCTTCGCCGAGCGCTTCGCGCAGCAGGTCCAGGCGCTGGTCGGTGCGGGTGGACAGATCGGTCAGCGCACGGGCGAAGCCATCGAGCTGTTCGCGCAGTTCACTGCGCCCGGAGCGCGCTTCCTCACGCACGGCCTGTTCCAGGCGGTCGTGCGGCGGGCGGCGCAGCAGGGCGACCAGCTGCAGGATGAGCACGGCCAATAGAAGGCCGCCAATAAGCAGATATTCGGTTTGCATGGGGCAAGTGTAGGCTGGCCGAGTCTCAACTGCTGCGTCAGGACCATGCTCACCCTGTACGGAAAGGCGACCTCGATCAACGTGCGCAAGGTGCTGTGGCTGGGCGCCGGGCTGGATCTCCCGCTCCACCACGAACCGGCGCCATCGCCGGCGCTGCTGGCCACGCTGAATCCGAACCTGCAGGTACCGGTGCTGCGCGATGGCGACTTCGTGCTTTGGGAATCCAACAGCATCTGCCGCTATCTGGCCGTGCGTAGCGGCCGCGACGACCTGCTGCCCGCCGCCCCCCAGGCCCGCGCCCGGGTGGAGCAATGGATGGACTGGCAGGCCAGCGACCTCAACAGTGCCTGGCGGCAGGTGTTCATGGCCCGTGTCCGCCAGCATCCGGATCATCCGGATGACGCCCGCGCCGAGGCCAGCCTGGTGCAGTGGAACCGGCTGATGGGCGTCCTTGATGCACAGCTGGCCACTACCGACGGCTACGTGGCGGGCAACACCTTCACTCTGGCCGACATCGTGCTCGGGCTGTCGACCCAACGCTGGCGCAGCACGCCGGGCAGCAAGCCGGTACTGGCACACGTAGATGCCTGGTTCGAGCGCCTGCGCGAACAACCCGGTTTCGCCGAGTACGTCGACAACGGTGTGGCCTGAGGCAGGGGTCAGATCCCTTCGGCGCGGAAACAACCTGCCTTACCAGCCTTCCAGCACGATCTTGCCCTTTGCGCGATGGCTCTCCAGCAGCGCATGCGCGCGCCGCAGGTTGCCCGCGTCGATGCGGCCGAAGTGCTCGCCCAGGGTGGTCTGCAGCACACCGCCATCGATCAGCTCGGCCACCCGGTTCAACAGATCGTGCTGGCGTTGCATGTCGGCGGTGCGGTACAGCGGCCGGGTGAACATCGATTCCCAGTGCAGGGACAGTGCCTTGCGCTTGAGTGCCATCACATCCAGCTGGCCCGGATCATCGATCAGCCCCAGCTGGCCCTGCGGCGCCAGCAGTTCCACGATCTGCGCGTAGTGCTGGCCGGTATGGGTCAGGCTGGCCACGTGCAGTACCTCGCTGATGCCAAGCCGTGCCAGGCCTTCGGCCAACGGCAGGCTGTGGTCGATCACATGATGCGCGCCCATCGCATAGACCCAATCCTGGGTATCCGGACGCGAGGCGGTGCCGATCACGGTCAGCTTGGTCAGCTTCCGCGCCAGCTGCACCAGGATCGAACCAACGCCACCGGCAGCACCGATCACCAACAGGGCCTGCCCTTCGCCACCGCCCTCGGGAATGCGCAGGCGGTCGAACAGCAGCTCCCAGGCGGTGATCGCAGTCAGTGGCAACGCGGCGGCGGCGGCATCACCCAGACTGGCCGGCTTGCGGCCGACGCTGCGTTCGTCCACCAGCTGGTACTCGGCATTGCTGCCCGGGCGGTCGATGACGCCGGCGTAGTAGACCGCGTCACCGGGCCGGAACAGGGTCACCTCGCTGCCCACCGCGTCGACGATGCCGACCGCGTCCCAGCCCAGCACGCGCGGGCCGTCGGTGGCCACGCCGCGGCGGACCTTGGTGTCGACCGGGTTCACCGCCACCGCGCGCACCGCCACCCGCAGGTCACGCGGGCCGGGCTGCGGCAGCTCCAGTTCGATGTCGATCAGGGCCTGGGCATCATCGATCGGCAGGCCGGCATGGGTATAGGCAATGGCGCGCATGGCAGCGGTCCAGTGGGGAAGGAGGCGACAGGTTGCGCCGCGCATGGCCCCGCAGAAAGGCGCAGAATCAGTCAGCACTTTCACTCTGGCAATGAAGATGATCCGCTTCGACGACCTGCAGCTGTTCGTCCGCACCGCCGCACTGGGCAGCTTCTCGCAGGCGGCACGCGAGGCCGATCTGCTGCCTGGCCAGGTTGCTGCGGCAGTGGCACGGCTGGAGCGCGAACTGGACCTGCGGCTGTTCGTGCGCACCACCCGCAGCCTGCGCCTGACCGGCGAGGGCGCCCTGTACCTGCCCTATGCACAGGAAGTGCTGGCTACCCTGCGTGAGGGCCAGGCGCGCGTGCAGGGCGAGGATGCCGAACTGCATGGCACCCTGCAGCTGTCGGCGCCGTCGGACTTCGGCCGCAACCTGCTGCTGCCGTGGCTGAGCGCCTTCCGCGCCGCGCACCCGCGGCTGCGCCTGCACCTGCGCCTGTCCGACGAAGTGGCCGACGTGTTCCGCGATCCGGTCGACGTGGCGATCCGCATCGGCCACTTCGACGACGCCAGCTACGTGGCGTTGCCCCTGCTGGAAGGCAACCGGCGCGTGCTGGCAGCCGCACCCGATTACCTGCAGCGGAACGGCATGCCCACGCGCCTGGAGGATCTGCGCGAGCACGATTGCCTGGTCTATCAACTCAATGGCCGCGCCTACGATCGCTGGTCGTTCGACGTGGATGGACGCCGCGTGGTGATGCCGGTGCGCGGCCCATTGGTCTGCGACGATGCCGACGTGGTGCGGCGCTGGGCGGTGGCCGGCGAAGGCATCACCTACAAATCCTGGCTGGACCTGCGCGAGGACGTGCTGGCCGGGCGCCTGCAGCTGCTGCTGGATGGTGTTGGCAGCAGCATTCCGCTGCAATTGGTGTGCCCGCACCGCAAGCAGTTCTCGCCGGCGGTACGGCAACTGCACGCGCAGCTGCGGCAGCACCTGCAACCGCTGCTGTCTGGCATGCCCAGTGGCCTCACCCGCCCCCTGTCGCCAACTGCGGCGCTGGCCGACAATGGCGGCCCCCCGTAACAAGAGGACGCCGCCATGCCGTGGATGGGCATCCAGGACCTGTGGACGTTTCTGGTCGCCGTGCTGGTGTTTCTCGCCCTGCCCGGCCCCGGCACCTTCACCCTGCTGACCGCCACCGGCCGTGGCGGCGTGCGTGGCGGCTACACCGCGCTGGCCGGCCTGCTGGTCGGTGACCAGATCCTGATGTGGCTTGCGCTGGCCGGCGTGGCCGCGCTGCTCAAGGCCAACCCACTGGTGTTCCACGCGGTGCAGTACCTCGGCGCGGCCTACCTGGTGTGGGTGGGCATCAGCCTGCTGCGCACGCCCAAGCATGAGGGCGGTGACGCCGGCCCGATCCGCATGCAGCCGGGTCGCTACTTCCAGCAGGCGATCCTGGTCAGCCTGCTCAACCCGAAGGCGATCCTTTTTTACATGGCCTTCCTGCCGTTGTTCATCGATCCGAAGGCGCACCAGGGCATTGCTACCTTTGCGGCGCTGGCCGGCATCATCCTGGTGGTCAGCATCGCCTACTGCTCGATGTTGATCGGGGTCGGCAATCTGGCCCGCCGCCGGCTGATCCAGCACCCGCGGATCAGCGATGCGCTGCGCCGCGTGGCCGGCCTGTTCCTGGTGGGGTTCGGCATCCGGCTGGGGCTGAACGGATGAAACCCTGGCCGACGGCGATGGGCGCCCTGCTGCTTCTGGCCAACACGACCGCCCCGGCGGCCACCGCGCAGGATCATCGCTGCCTGAGCGGCGGCCGCAATGACGGTATCCATCTGGAATGGCGTTGGCTGGATGACGGCCAGGCCGACGTTCGCTATGCCGGACAGCGCGAACGCCTGCTGCTGCGCCGGGTTTCGATGGAGACCACGGTGCTGGCCGAAGACCGTCCCTACCAGTTCGACAGCGTCTGGGAAGAGCACGTCGACGGCCGCCTCAACGGTCGCTACACGATCAGCACGCAGGGTGCGCTGGTGCTGGATCTGCGCTACGAACGCGCCCGCGATGGCCGTCGCACCTCCTTCCACGATGACATCGAGGCCTGGCAGGAAGACGGCTGCCACTGGCCCGGCAAGGCGGCCGAATGAACACCATGGACGACGACATCCTGCTGGAGCGCAGCTGGGAATATCGGGAGGAGATGCTGTACCGGCAGTTGTTCGGCGATACCGGGCCGGGGATCTACCCGATCGATATGGATCTGCTGCGCAACGTCTTCAAGCAGGAGCAGATCGACCCGCGCTGGCTGCATGTCGGCGTCAATGCCTGTCCTCCGCACGGTGATCGAAGGCACTGGATCTATGTCAGCTCCGGCCTGTCCAACCCCTGGGAAGGGCGGCACGAAGATGGCGATTCGGGGTTGGGCATCGAACTGATGCTTGAGACGCAGGAAGAAGCAACGTGGGCACTGACCACTTTGCGCTGGTTCACTGCGTACCACCTGCTGCTGTGCCACTCACGCATGCCCGGCAATCCCTTGGCGCCATGGGACCGGCTGAAGCTGGGAGGTCCGGTGGATCACGCAGGGAGCATGCTGCAGGCGGCCGTCTTCGTTCCGTCACTGCATTTTCCTGGCCCCCATCAATTGCCATCGGGACGATTCGACTTCCTGCAGCTGCTGCCATTGACCCTGGACGAGCACGCGTTCGGCCGCGCCCAGGGCTTCGAAGTGCTGGTGGCCCAGTTGAAAACCCAAGGTGCGGCGCCGGTGGTCGATCCGCAGCGGGTCAGCATCGATCTGGCCCCTGCTCTCACGCTTCAAGCGCCTCCGGGCCCACCTTGAGGGATCGAATCATTTCGAATCCTGCCAGCGTTTGTGCCGATTCCGGCAGCATGCTCGGAGTACAGCCGCGTCGGTGACGCATCTGACCCACGTATGACCCCCGTCAGTGGTAATGCTGCGCTGCGTTCGGTCACACTCGGGAACTTGTCGTTCTCAGTCACCCCTTCCGAGGCCTGCATGTCCCTGTTCCGGCGCAAGTCCCTAGATTCCGTCACCGTCCACGAAGCCGGCAGGCGCCTGGTCCCGACCCTCAGCTGGCCGCACCTGATCGCGCTGGGTATCGGCGCCATCGTCGGTACCGGCATCTACACGCTGATCGGCGTCGGCGCCAACCTGGCCGGCCCGGCGGTACTGATCTCCTTCGCCATCGCCGGCGCGGTGTGCGCCTGCGCGGCGCTGTCCTACGCCGAACTGTCGACGATGATGCCGGCTGCGGGCAGCGCCTACACCTACAGCTACAGCGCGCTGGGCGAAGTGTTCGCCTGGGTGGTGGGCTGGAGCCTGATCCTGGAGTACTCGCTGGTGGTGAGTACGGTGGCGGTCGGCTGGTCGGGTTACTTCGTCGGTTTCCTCGAATGGGTCCACACCCAGTTCGGCTGGAACGTGCAGCTGCCTGCCTGGCTGGCTGCCGGTCCGCACGTGGAAGGCGGCATGATCAACCTGCCGGCGATCGTCATCACCTGGCTGGTGGCACTGATGCTGATGGCCGGCACCAAGGAAAGCGCCACCCTCAACGCCATCCTGGTGGTGTTCAAGCTGATCGCGCTGGCCATCTTCGTGGCCGTGGCCCTTCCCGCCTTCGACAGCAACAACCTGCAGCCGTTCATGCCCTATGGCTTTGCCAAGTCGATGGGCCCTGACGGCGTCGAGCACGGCGTGATGGCGGCGGCGGCGATCATCTTCTTTGCCTTCTACGGCTTCGATGCGATCTCCACCGCAGCCGAGGAAACCAAGAACCCCAGCCGCGACCTGTCGATCGGCATCATCGGTTCGATGATCGGCTGCACCATCGTCTACGTGCTGGTGGCGCTGGCGGCCGTGGGTGCGATGAGCTACGCCGTGTTCGGCCACAGCGCCGAGCCGCTGGCGCTGATCATGCGCCAGCTCGGCCACCCGACCGCAGCAATGGTGATCGGTGTGATCGCGATCATCGCCCTGCCGACCGTGCTGTTGGCCTTCCTGTACGGCCAGAGCCGCATCTTCTTCGTGATGAGCCGCGATGGCCTGCTGCCGCGCGGCCTGTCCAAGGTCAACGCACGCACCGGCACGCCGGTAGCGACCACGCTGTTCACCGCCGTGGTGGTGTCGGCGCTGGCCGGCGTGGCGCGCCTGGACGAGATCGCCGCACTGGCCAACGCCGGCACCCTGGCCGCGTTCACTGCGGTAGGTATCTGCCTGGTGGTGCTGCGCCTGCGCGAACCGAACCGTGAGCGCAGCTTCCGCACGCCGTTGGCCTTCGTAGTCGGTCCGCTGGCCGCGCTGGGCTGCATCTACCTGTTCATCAGCCTGCCACACCGCACCCAGCTGTACTTCCTGCTGTGGAACGTGGCCGGCCTGGTGCTGTACTTCCTGTACAGCCGCCGCCACGCGTTGATCGCGAAATAACCGGTTCACCGGTAGTGCCGGCCGCTGGCCGGCAACTCGGATCCTGTTGATACGGGCAATGCCGGCCAGCGGCCGGCACTACCGCAGGGCGGTCAACCGCCCTGCTTTGCAGCGTAATCCTGCGCCTGGCGCATCACCCGCAGCAGGTTGCCGCCCCAGATGCCGGCAATCTGCTTCTCGGTATAGCCCTTGCGCAGCAGCCACGCGGTGATCTTCGGCAGCTGGCTGACATCGGGCAGGTCACTCAGGCCACCGCCGCCGTCCCAGTCCAGGCCGATGCCCACGTGCTCGGGACCGACCACCTTGAGGATGTGCTCGAAGTGGGCGAAGAAATCGTCCAGGCTGGCATGCCGCACCGGATGCTCGTGGTCCAGCGCCTGCTCGGCCTTCAACAGCGCAACGCCCTGTTCGATGCCCATGCCTTCCCAGCCGCCGAGCTGCTTGCTCAGCGCTTCTTCGGCCTGCTTGCGCTCGGGCGTCTTTGCCGTGTCGATCAGGTAGCCGCCATAGGCATTCACCTGGATCACGCCGCCGGCCTTGGCCAGCGAGCGCAACCGCGCATCATCAAGGTTGCGTGGATGGTTGTAGACCGCCTTGGCCGAACTGTGCGACAGCACGAACGGCACCGGCATCATCGCCAGCAGGTCGTCGAACACTGCATCGGACGCATGCGACTGGTCGATCACGATGCCCAGCTTCACTGCCTGCCGTACCAGATCCTTGCCGGCCGGGCTCAGGCCCTTCCACTCCGCGCCTTTGGGGTCGGTGGCCGAATCGGCGAACTCGTTGTTGGCAAAGTGCACGGTGCTGAGCAGGCGCAGGCCGGCGCGATGGTAGAAGGACAGCAGGCTGGGATCGGCCACCAGCGGGCTGGCATTTTCCATGCTGATGTAGACCACGCGCTTGCCCGCGGCCTTGATCCGCGCCGCATCATCGGCGGTCAGCGCCAGCGCGAAGCGATCGGGATTGGCCGCCAGCATCTCGCGGATCTGCAGCAGCCGCTGCAGGCCGTGGTCACGCTCGGCCAAGTGCGCGGCGGCACTGCGATCGCCCTGGTCGGTGTAGATCGCCCAGAAGCCACCATCCAGCGCACCTTCGACCATGCGCGGGTAGTCCACCTGCGAAAGCGCGTTGCGGTCGTGGCGCTGCTCGATGTCAAAGCCGCTGCGACCGAAGTTGGCCGGTGTATCCAGGTGGCTGTCGAGAGTGACCAGGCGCTGCTGCAGTGCCTTGGCACGGGCCAGCTCCTGCGCGCTGAACTCAATGGCGTTGGCGGACAGCGGCGCGCAAAGCGCCAGGGCAAGCACTACGGACAAGCGACGCAACGAAGGCATGGGCATCCACCGATGTTGGGAGACGCCGACCATAGCGCCGTGAGGGTGACCCGGGGTAGTGCCGGACGACAGCGCGCGTGCTCCATTACACTCGGTGGCAGCCGCTAACGGCACTGGCAGCCTCGCGCTGCATTGCTCCTGGAACGGAACCTTGATGTCGCATCCTGTCCCTCCACCACTTCCCAGCGAACACCCGGTACCCGCCGGGCCCAACGTCGAACAACTCAAGCGCGATGTGCTGCCGGTCCTGTTCGCCGGGCGCATCGACATCGGTCGCTATGGCCCGGCCGAACTGGCCAGCGCCAGTGCGGAGCCCGCATGGCAGGACGGTAGTGCCAACGCGTTGGCCAAGGCGCTGGCCGAACTGGTCAACCGCCTTTCCGAGCATGACCCCAATGCACTGCTGGAACGCGCTGGCTGGTGGGACCGGTTCACCGGTGCCGACATCGAGCAGCGCCTGCGTCGACGCATCGCGCTGGGGGGAAACGGTGACGTGCTGGCCGAGATCGAGCGCCAGGCGATCGCGGTGCGCGGCAGCGTCGATCGGTTGAACGCACAGCTGGAGCTGCATGACGTGCAGGGCGCCCACTTGCAGATCTACATCGATGCGGGCGTGCAGTTCCTGCAGGAACTGCCTCCGGGCAGTGGTGCCAGTGACGATCCGATGGTGCTGGATCGACCGGTGGAACGCCTGCAGCGCCGCATCGCCAACCTGACCGCGCTGCTGGCCAGCCATTCGATGAGCCGGATCCAGGTGCAGCTGGCGCGCAACCACGCCATCGAACTGCTGGACCGCTACAGCGAGACGGTGCAGATCCTGCTGCCGATCTGGCGCCAGACCATCCTCGCCCTGCACAACAACGACAACGCCAGCCCGCAGATGGTCGCCCGCGCCTCGCAGGCACAGGACCAGTTGAAACAGGCCCTGCAGCAGCTGCTGCGCACTTCCGGAGAACCGGCATGATCACGTCCCGGCCCGACCCACTGAGGGTACCGGCGGAACTGCAGCCGCGGGTCGAAGCCGTTCCCGGACTGCGCGCGCTGTATCGCCGGGGTTCGTTCGCACGCACCCTGGGTCTGGCGTGTCTGGCGGTGCTGCCGGCCACTGCGCTGCTGTCCATGATATTCCTGCAGGGGCTGACTGGCAGTCCGCCCTCGGCACACGTGCCGGCCGGCTACGGTACTGATCCCGGCACGTCTGCCATGCTGCTGCTTGCCAGCCTGATCCTCTTTGGCGGGTTGCTGTTCTGGATGGGATTCGGCCTGCGCAGGGTGCTGCTCAACCGCGGCGTACGCCACTTCACCTTCTCGTTCGTGATTGGTGGCTCGTTGCTGGTCGGCTTGCTGTTCGGCAACGGAATCGTCAGTCCCGACTTCAGCCGGGCTGACGCCGGCGATGGCACGAAGCTCGACAGCAGCCAGCTCGGCAAGCTCATCGACAGCCCGGGTTTCACGACGCTCAGCCCGCAATGGCAGGGCTACCTGCAGGCGCAGCGCTCGCTGGCAAGACCCAGCATCCCCTTGAACGATATCGGCCAGGCCATCGCCCGCGGCGAGGACATCGGTATCACGGTGCCTGATGTCATCCGTGCGCGCTTTGAAGCCAAAGCCAAGGTCCCCTATTCGGTGCGCAGCCAAGCGTGGCTGCGTGACCATTGGCTGCGCATGGGCGCGCTGCACTTCATCGGCACAGCGATCGCCTGGTCACTGCTGCTGCTGGTCATCGCTGGCATCGGCCTGACCACCTTGGGCTATCACGTGCGCGGCCGGGCCCGGGTGATCAACGGCCTGCTGCAGCAGTTGCAGGCGCCGCCCCCGCAGGCCGGCGCACAACCCTGAGGTGTTACCGGCCGGCGACCGGCAACACACCTGCCATGGATCAGTCCACCACGCGGCAGAACACGGCCTTCAGGTAACGCGATTCCTGCACGTGGGCCATGAACGGATGATCCGGACCGGCGCCGGCCACCTTCAGGATCTGGATCGTGCGGCCGGAGAAATAGGCCGCGCGGCGCAACATGTCGAGGAACTGGTCCTCGGCCACCAGGCCGGTGCAGGAGAACGTGGCGAACAGGCCACCGGGCTTGACCACGCCCAGCGCCAGCTTGTTCATGTCCAGGTACTTCTTCAGCGCGGTGATCACCTGGTCGCGGTCGCGGGTCATCTTCGCCGGGTCCAGGATCACCACGTCGTACTGTTCGCCGCGGTTGGCGGCATCGCGCAGCCACGGGAAGATGTCGGACTGGATGAACTTCGGGCGCACGTTGTTCAGGCGCGAATTGCCCTTGGCGATCTGGATGACATCTTCATCGATGTCGATGCCGACCACGTCCGAGGCGCCACGCGCCGCTGCATACACGGCGAAACCGCCGGTGTTGCAGCACAGGTCCAGCACGCTCTTGCCTTCCACCTGCTGGCTCAGCCACTCGCGGTTCTCGCGCTGGTCGGCAAAGAAGCCGGTCTTGTGCGCACCGGCCGGGTCGGCGCGGAACTTGATGCCGTACTCGGTGATCACCGACGCTTCGGTGGTGGTGTTGCCATGGAAGTCGAAGCTCTCCTGCTTCTGCACGTGCTCATCGGCGAAGCTGTGGAAACGGCAACCCGGGAACTGCTCGCGCAGCGCTTCGTAGATCCATTCGCGGTGGCGGAACATGCCGGCGGCGAAGAACTCGACCACCACCAGATCGTTGTATCGGTCCACCACCAGGCCGGACAGGCCATCGCCTTCGCTGTGCACCACGCGCCAGGCGTCGGACACCGCATCGAGCTTCAGCACCTCACGGCGCAGCGACACGGCCTGGGCGATCTTGCGCGAGAACCAGCCGGCATCCACCGGCACGTTCTGATCGGTTTCGAGGATGCGCACGGCGATGCGCGAGTGCCCGTTGTAGAACCCGCGGCCGATGAACTCCCCGTCCACGCCGACCACGTCGACGATGGAACCGGGCTTGGGCCGGACGGTCGGCTTCTCGACCAGTTTCTGGAAGATCCACGGGTGGCTGGAACGCCACGCATTCTTGAGGCGGACAATCGGAAGGGGGGTATTCATCCACCTATTGTAAACCGGGCGCCGGGGTCAGATCCCCGCAGGGGCTCTGACCCCGGCCGGCATGCCAACCAAGGTTGGCATCTACCAGAGCGGGGACCCCGGCCACCGGGCATTTGACGGCAGCCCGGCCAGGCCGCAGAATCGGCGCCAGAAGGGGAGTAGCTCCCAGACGTTGTCGCCGTCATTTCGAGCCCGCAGGCTCCGGTGCAACGGCAGTTCCAGCCGACTGGAACTGCGAGCGAGACCTTCGCCGTACTGGCGAAGCTCTGTCCCTGGATCCCCCTCCCGATCCTCCGTTGCAGATCCTCGCCGTCCGGCCTGGCATTCATTTTTCCAACGGACATTCCCAATGCAGACGATCGGTAACGTGTGGTTGTGGGGCGGCTTCGGAGCAGTGGTGATCATCGCCCTGCTGGTCGACCTCGTGTTGATGCGCCATGGTGGACCGCACAAGGTCACCTTCAAGGAGGCCCTCTGGTGGTCCATCGGCTGGGTCGCGCTGGCCCTGCTGTTCAACGCCGGCCTCTGGTACTACCTCAATGAGACCGCCGGCCAGGTCGTGGCCAACAAGGTCGGGCTCGAGTTCCTGACCGGTTACCTGGTCGAGAAGGCGCTGGCGGTCGACAACATCTTTGTCTTCCTGATGATCATGAGCTACTTCGCGGTGCCGGAGGAGCAGCGCCAGAAGGTGCTGATCATCGGCATCCTGGGCGCGATCGTGCTGCGTACGGTCATGATCTTCGCCGGCAGCGTGCTGATCACCCAGTTCCATTGGCTGCTCTACGTGTTCGGTGCCTTCCTGCTGTTCACTGGCTGGAAGATGTGGTTCGCCGCCGGCCAGGAACCGGACCTGGAGGCCAACCCCGCCCTGCGCTGGATGCGCAAGCACCTGCGCCTGCTGCCGGATTACGCCGGCAACGCGATGAGCGTGAAGCGCGACGGCGTGCGTTGGTTCACCCCGCTGTTCGCGGTGCTGATCCTGATCGCGGTGACCGACGTGATCTTCGCCGTGGACAGCATCCCGGCGATCTTCGCCATCACCACCGACCCGTTCATCGTGCTCACCTCCAACGTGTTCGCGGTGCTGGGCCTGCGTGCGATGTTCTTCCTGCTGGCCGGCATGGCCGACCGCTTCCACCTGCTGCCGTACGGTCTGGCACTGGTGCTGGGCTTCATCGGCATCAAGATGATGATCATCGACCTGTTCAAGATCCCGACCCCGGTGTCGCTGGGCGTGGTGGCGGTGATCATCGCCGCGACCGTGGTGCTGAGCCTGAAGTACCCGCCGAAGGAAGGCTCCGGCCACGCCTGATCACGGCCGGCCGGCGGGATTGTCCCGCCGGCCGCACCCCACTCTCCCGCCGCGGTGGCCTTGGTTTCGCGCCAGTCACCGCCATTGCTGAGGTATGAACAGCAACGCGCCCCTGCCCGCTGGCGACGCGCCAGCCCCCCGCAATGACCGCATGCGTATCCTGCGGGCGTTCAACGTCAGCCTGGCCGCGGTGCTGGTACTGATCGCCGTGTTCGCGCTGCAGGGCACGTTCGACTGGCGGCCATGGGCGGTTGCGCCACTGGAAGCGAAGGGCCTGCTTGGCCTGATCGGCGGCCCGCTGCTGCATGCCTCGGTCGAGCACATCGCCGCCAACAGCATCGCCATCCTGATCCTCGGCACCCTGGCCGGCAGCGTCTATCCCAAGGCCACCCTGCGCGCACTGCCGCTGTTGTGGCTGGGCTCGGGGATCGGCGCGTGGATGCTCGGCAATCCGGGCAGCGTGCACCTGGGTGCCAGCGGCGTGACCCATGGCCTGATGTTCCTGCTGGCCAGCCTCGGCCTGCTGCGCCGCGACCGTGCGGCAATCGCCACTGGACTGATCGGCATGCTGTTCTATGGCGGCATGCTGATGACCATCCTGCCGCACGCCGATGGCGTCTCCTGGCAGTCGCACATGGGCGGCGCCTTCGCTGGCATCATCGCTGCGCTGCTGTTCCGCAACGCCGATCCGCTGCAGCCCCGCCAGCGCTACAGCTGGGAAGACGAAGAGGACACGGTCGAGCCGCTGGCCGACGACGAGCTGGAACTGCCGTCGCCGCAACGCGTGCCGGTGCTGTGGCAGCCGCGAGAGGGCCAGGACTACGTGGTGATCCCGTTCCGCCGGCCGGACGAGCCGCGCGGTTGATCTGGTGGACCCGCCGGGCATGGCCCGGCGCTACCGTTTGTGGATCTCTCGGGTAGCGCCGGGCCATGCCCGGCGTCATTGACGGGTCAGTCCGTCGCGTTGCCCGCCGCGCCCATCCCATCCACCGCCTGCCGGCCCAGTGCCGGGTCGTCGGTGAAGAAGGCATCGATGCCGGTGGCCAGATAGGCGCGCATCTCGGCAACCGACCCCTCTGCATTGCGCGCCTTGTCGGCGCCCTTGCGCAGGTTGCTGGCCTGAAAATGGTTCTCCGGGCGGAAGGTATACGGAATCACCATCAGGCCCACTGCATGTGCGTCCTGTACCAGCGTGGTCGGTGTCCCCAGTGCGCCCTTGGCGTCCAGCGGAATGATCGAGCGCAGCTCCGGGCCGATGCTGTCGGCGTAGCTGGCGATGTCCTTCAGTCCAGCCGGCGTCATCATCTGCGCGTAGGTCAGCTTGCCACCGGCCTTGGCGACGTCGGCCGGCTGGGTATCGCCCTTCCACAGCAGCTGCAGCAGGCGGATGTTGCTGCCGCGCGGGATCTTGCCGCGCAGGTAGCGCAGGTTGGCGGTCTCGAACGACTGGATGGTGACCGGGCCAACGTTGGTATAGGCATTGCCGCGCAGGGCGGCCAGCAGCTTGTCTTCCATCGGCAGGCCGACCGACTGGAAGTAGGTCGGGTGCTTGATTTCCGGCACCAGGCCGATGCCGCAGTTGGCACGACCGGCCTGCTGCACCAGGAAGGCCAGGATCTCGTCTAGGCTGGCGATGCGGAACTGGCCGTCGTAAGCGGTGCTGCGCAGTTCCGGCAGGCGCTCGCGCGCGTAGAGTGTCTTCAGCTCGGCCAGGGTGAAGTCTTCGGTGAACCAGCCCTCGACCTTCTGCCCGTCGATGACCTTGCTGGTCCGGCGGCTGGCAAATTCCGGATGCGAGGCGACATCGGTGGTGCCGCTGATCTCGTTCTCGTGGCGGGCCACCATCACCCCGTCCTTGGTCATCACCAGGTCCGGTTCGATGTAGTCGGCGCCGTCGGCGATGGCCTGCGCATAGGCGGCCAGGGTGTGCTCGGGCAGCAGCGCGCTTGCGCCGCGATGGCCATAGACCGACACCTTGTGCGCGGCCGGGGTGGAGGATTCAGCACTCATGGCCACCGATGGTGCCACGGCCAGCGACAACAGCAACGCACAACCCCACGACTTCACTGCGACTTCCCCAAGCGGTATGTGATGGGCGTCAGTATGCGGCGGGAATGTGACAGGTTGGGGGAAGCGGGCGTGGCGGCCAGGCTTCACGGCTGGCCGCGTTTCGCATCCATCCAATTCTTCAATCTTTCTGATTGAATCGCCAAGATCATCCGCCATAGCCTCGATTCACCAACACCGATGTTGGCGGAGGAGTGTTCATGCAGAAGTCGATATATGTGCCGATTCTGAAATGGCGACAAGGTGAGTACCTCGCGGTAGGTCGCACAAGCGAGACCATCAAGGACTGGATGTATCCCCTGTTCGAGATTCCCGTCGAGCAGTGGGATTTCGAAAACGAGATGCCCGCCAAGTCCCTCGACGATCATCTGAAGAACGTTGGCAAGCGCCTGGCGACCAACTGGAAGAAACGCCCTTGCCTGTTCGATTCGCCGTATCTTGGCGGAGACGACACCGTAGCAAACGGTGACCATCACCTCACACACATATTCGACCTTGCCCGATCGGCCGGCTGCCAGGTCATTCCGGTCACAGGCATCGGTAGGCATCTGCAGTATCAGCAGGCGGTTGCCAGCATCGTCGCCCAGGATGGCCGGGGCTGCGGCCTGCGTCTGCTGCCCGACGACGTTGAGGGAGATCCTGCTGCAAGGATCGACGGTTTGTTGCGCCTGCTCAGCGTGACCCCCGACCAGGTCGACCTCGTACTGGATAGCAGCAGCGATGTCGCAGCGGCCCCTGCGCTGCAGGCGGGTCTCTGGCAGACATGGATCGCGGCAGTGCCGCACGCTGGCCAATGGAGGTCGTTCACCGTGGCCGGCGGCAGTTTCCCATCCAGCCTGAGCCCTTCAGCGAACTATCGGCCCCATGGTGATGTTCCCCGCCGGGAATGGCGCGCGTACACCCGGCTGGTCGCCGCTGGGCAACAGCCTTGGTTCGGTGACTACGGATGTGCGTCGCCGCAGACCGAGATGATGGACCCGCGGCTCTTTGATCCAAACGCCAAGATCAAGTACACGATCGATGATCATTGGAGGGTGGTCGTTGGAACCCAGGTCAAGCGCAACGGCCGCGACCAGTATCGCGACCTGTGCAGGCATCTGGTCACCGACGTCCCGGTGGTCTTCATGGGACGCGGTTATAGCACGGGTGATGCCTACATCGAGGATTGCGCCACCAGCGCGGCCAGTACCGGCGGCAGCTCGACCTGGCCGACGGTGGCCACCAGCCATCACCTGACTAAAGTTGTTCGCGACCTCGCCAGGCTGTACGGCGCTTCAACTGTTCCCTGACCTGCGCGCGGATTTCCGCAAGACTGTAGAGCTCCGACAGACGTTCGCATAGCGCTGCGCGGTTACCGCGCAGCGCTGCTTTTTCAAGCGTCCGCCCGCCGATCAGAGCAGAAAGTTCATCGCGCCAGAGGAGTGCAGCGACAGCCGTCGCGCTCACCGATGGATTGAGCCTTGCAGGCCGCAGCAGTTCCAGTCTCACTGCGTTACGCACTCCACGTGATGCCAGCCTGACCCCCCACCAGGCAGGCAGCGTTTCCAGCGCGTGATCCAGGTGGCGCTGGCCCACGACGATTGTCGCCTTATCGAGAACATCGGAGTAGAACTGCTGCTGCAGTGGCAGTCTCCGCAGCGTGTCGACATCACTCTTGATCTCGTAGCCGTGAAGGTGGCCATTGATGACACAGACATCGACCCGGCAGGCCCCGCGGGCAAGCCCCAATTCCTCCACCACGAGGGTGTTCGGATTGGCGACATGCTCAGCAATGACCTTGCCCAGCAGAGCTGATCGCACGTCACTGTCGGTTATCGGGTTCATGGCGGGATGGTATCAAGGAGGTGTCGCGCCCCGGGTTGAAACCACGTGGCATCGATTGTGGTGATGTCGAGGGTCAGAGCCCCTTTGGGGATCTGACCCTGTGGACTACTTCCCAATGCAGAAACTGGAGAAGATCCTTCCCAGCAGGTCATCGGCACTCATCTGCCCGGTGATCTCGCCCAGCGCGTCGTGGGCCAGCCGCAGTTCTTCGGCGGCCAGCTCCAGGTGTTCGTGGGCCAGCTCGCCATCGGCGCGCTGCGCGTGTTCCTGCGCACGCTCGATTGCATCCACATGCCGCGTGCGCGCGGAGAACTCGCCGTCCACCTGCTCGCCCGCCCCGGCCGAGGCAATCGAACGCAGGCGCGCGTGCAGATCTTCGAGTCCGGCGCCGGTGGCGGCGGAAACGAACACGCGATCCGGATCGTCCAGTGCCGGCAGCGCCGTCAGCAGGTCTGACTTGTTGTGGATGTAGACCTTGTGCGGAACCGCCGCCACGGCATCGCCCAGCGCCGCTTCACCCGCAGCCGGATCGCGCGCATCCAGCACGATCAACGCCAGGTCGGTGCGCTCGATCTCCACATGGGCGCGGCGCATGCCTTCGCGTTCGATGGCATCGCCGCCGTCGCGCAGGCCGGCGGTATCGACCAGGGTCAGTTCCAGGCCATCCAGGCGGATGGTCTCGCGCAGGGTGTCGCGGGTGGTGCCGGCAATGTCGGTGACGATGGCGCGCTCGCTGCCGGCCAGGGCATTGAGCAATGAACTCTTGCCCGCATTGGGCGGCCCGATCAGCACTGCATGCAGGCCATCGCGCAGGCGACGGCCGCGTTCGGCATCGCGGCGCAGCAGGGCCAGGTCACTGCGCGCCTGCTTCAGCCCACGCCGTACCTGCGCCCCACCAAGCGTATCCAGCGGTTCGTCGGCGAAGTCGATGGCCGCTTCCACGTGGATGCGCAGCAGCACCAACTGCTCGACCACCGCGTCGATGCGGCGGGAGAACACGCCGTCCAGCGAACGGCGTGCAGCGCGTGCGGCGCGGTTGTCACCCGCGGCGATCAGGTCGGCGATGGCCTCAGCCTGGGCCAGGTCGAGCTTGCCGTTGAGGAACGCGCGTTCGCTGAACTCACCCGGGCGCGCCTGACGCGCACCGAGCGCGATGCAGCGCGCGACCAGTTGCTGCAGCAGCACCGGGCTGCCATGGCCCTGCAGTTCCACCACTTCTTCGCCGGTGAAGCTGTTCGGCGCCGGGAACCACAGCACGATGCCATCATCAATGACCTCGCCGTCGGCATCGCGCAGGCGTGCGTAATGCGCATGGCGCGGGCGCAGCGCAGGCGCACCCAATGCGTTGGCGATGGCCGCAGCGCGCGGACCGGACAGGCGCAGCAGACCGACGCCACCCGCGCCGGGTGCGCTGGCGATGGCCACGATGGTGTCGGTGCGGATCGCGTCATTCATGGCTCAGAGTTTCTCCAGCTGCGCGCGCGCCTGTGCTGCGCCGCTGCCCTGCGGCTGCAGCGCAAGGTAGGTGGTGTAAGCCTGTTTGGCCTTGGCCTTGTCGCCCGCGTTGAAGTAGGCATCGCCAAGATTCAGATAGGCCACCGCACGCGACGGGTCGATCTTCAGCGTGTTCTCCAGCCAGCGCGCAGCTTCGGCATAGCGTTGCTGGCGGTAGTAGACAAAGCCCAGGTTGTTGGCGGCCTGGGCGAAGTCCGGGCGCAGCTTCAACGCTTCGGTGAACTGCGCGACGGCTTCGTCGTACTGCTTCTCGCGGTACAGCTGCAGGCCACGGTCGTTGGCCTGCTGCGCGCGCTGGCGGTCCGAGGCCGGGCCGGCAGTGGGCACCACCAGCTTGGCCTTGCCGCCCTGCAGGTCGGCCACGGTCACTGGTGCCTGAGCACCCTTGGCTTCGCTGGCGGCATCCACCTTGTTGTTCAGCGCGATCGCATCGGCAGTCAGCTGGCGCGTGTCGGCATTGAGGAATTCCTGGCTGTCCGGCACCTGGAACACGAACTCGCCGCCCTGCGAACCGGGCAGGCTGCCGAAGGCCGGTGTCTGGTGTGAAACCGCGGACACCGCCGGCGCCACGTAGGCGGCCAGTTCGGTGCCGGTGATCAAGCCATCGCCATTGAGGTCCCCCTTGCCGGCCAGCGCCTGCAGCAGCACCCAGGTGAACACCGAATGGCCGTTCGGGCCGGCATCGGCCACCTGCTGGTCGGCACCGCCGGCGGTCAGCATCTGCCGCGCGCTGCGGCGTGCGTTCTCGCGCAGGAACGACGACGAAGACGGGCCACCGCGGGTCAGGCCCAGGCCGCTGTAGCAGGCATCCATCACGAACATCACATGCTTGGCCTGCATGCTCTCGGCGATGTTCTGGATGTCGGTCATCGCGATGGCGTCGGTGGCAAATTCCTTCGGATCCGAATCGACCGGGATGATGTAGCCGAGATCGCGCCCGGAGGCGAGCTGGCGGGTCGCGCCATGGCCGGCGAAGAACACGAACACGCGGTCGTTCTTGCCGGTGCGGTCATCGGCCAGGCGGTCGTGGAAGGCGGCCAGGATGTTGTTGCGGGTGGCCTGCTCGTTCTTCAGCACGATCACCTGCGAGGACGGGAAGCCGAACCGCCCGGTCAGGGTATCGGCCACCGCCTGTGCGTCATGGCTGGCGTACTCCAGCTTCGGCCACTTGGCGTAGGTGTCGATGCCGACCACGATCGCCCACGACTTCTCGTAGCCGGTGGTGACGGTGGCGGCACGGGCCTCGCCCTTGCGCGCGCGGGCGACAGTGAATTCACGGCCATTCCAGCCGGCGAACTGGTAGCCGTCGGCAATCAGCCGGTCGAGAATCTGCGGCAGCGCCTTCACCGCCCGGTCGTGGATGTCGTGGAACAGGATGATGCCGCGCTGTTCCTTGTTCACCTGGTCGAGCACGCGCTGCACGATCGACTCCGGCACCGGGTCGGCCCAGTCCATCGAGTCGATGTTCCACATGATCGACTTCAGTCCGGCCTCGTTGAGCAGCTGCAGGCCTTCGGCATTGCGCGCGCCGTACGGGAAGCGGAACAACGGCGCGCGCTTGCTGTCGACATCCTTCAGCAGCGTATCGGTGTCGAGCACCTGCTGGCGCAGCGCATCGCCGGTGGTGCGCGACAGCTGGGCGTGGGTCAGGCTGTGGTTGCCGACCGCATAGCCTTCTTCCATCAGGTTGCGGCTGATCTTCGCCATCGGCCCGAGGCTGACTTTGCCATCACTCTCGACCTTGCCGAGGTTGCGGCCGACTTCGAAGAACACGCCCGGTACGTCGTAGCGCTTGAGGATCGCCACCACTTCATCGGTGTAGGCCTTGTGCGGGCCATCGTCGAAGGTCAGCACCACGGTCTTGGCGGGCAGGTCGCGGCCGAAGATCTCGCGGTCGCTGTCCTTCATCGACATCGGGTACGGCTCGATCACCCCGTAGTCGCGCAGGATCGCTTCGCGGCTGTAATCCTTGTGCAGGTGGGCGATGTAGTCGTCCCACTTCTCGCGCTTCAGCTCGATGGCGCGGGTGCGCTCGAAGCGGCTGAAGATGCGGGTCAGTTCCTGGTTGTAGTTGCGTTCGATCTCGTCGAGCGCCTCCAGGTCCTCGCCGATGCGCTGGTGCAGCTTCACCGCCGGCAGCGACGAATCGGTACCGACCCGCTCGTGCAGATCACGCAGTACTTCGCGGAAGGCCAGGCGATCGGCATCGAACAGTTCCGGTGCGGATTCGATGTAATCCAGCACCGTGCCGAGGGTGGCGAAGCGCTGCGGGCTGGAACCGCGCAGCAGGGTGTCGAACTGCGCGGCGATGACCGTGCGTTGTTCCAGGCCATCGTGGAACAGCTGCTGGCCCACACGCGTGGAGGTGCCGCGGTCGGCGGCCGACTGCTGTTCTTCGTCGGCCAGCAGCACGATGATCCGGCGGTAGCCATCCAGCTGCTTCTGCAGCGCAGCCAGCAACGGCGCGGCGGCAGGATCGGCGGCGGCCGCGGCCTGTGCGCTGGGCTGGGTCACGCCGGTTACCGGTGCCTTCGCGTCCTTGTCGCCACAGCCGGCAACGACCAGGGTCAACAACAGCGAGGGCAGGAACAGGCGGAACGACGACGCACGCGGCATGGCGGACTCGATGGATGGAGGAACGGTGTGCCGGCGATTCTAACGCCGGATGCGAAAAGCCCGCCTTGCGGCGGGCTTTTGCTGGTCGGTCAGGCCAGGAGCAGTCGACTAACAGTCGACTCTACCAAGCAGGTGACCTGCCGGTCGGATTACTTCTTTTTGACCGGGGCCGGTGCGGTGGTGGCCGGAACCGGCTCGCCGCCATGGCGCTTGGTCATCCACCACTGCTGCAGCAGGCCCAGGCCGCCGTTGACCACCCAGTACAGGACCAGGCCGGACGGCATGAAGGCCATCATGACGCCGAACACCAGCGGCATGAACTGCATCATCTTCTGCTGCATCGGGTCCATGCCCGGTGCCGGGGTCAGCTTCTGGGTGAACCACATCACCGCCACGTTGATCACCGGCAGGATGAAGTACGGGTCGCGTGCGGTCAGGTCCTGGATCCAGCCGAACCAGGGCGCCTGGCGCAGTTCGACCGATTCCACCAGCACCCAGTACAGCGCGAAGAAGATCGGCATCTGGATGAGGATCGGCAGGCAGCCGCCCATCGGGTTGATCTTTTCCTTCTTGTACAGCTCCATCATCGCGGTCTGGAACTTCTGGCGGTCATCGCCATAGCGTTCCTTCAGCTGCGCGATGCGCGGCTGGAAGCGACGCATCTTGGCGCCACTCTTGTACTGGGTCGCCGACAGCGGGTACAGCACCAGCTTCAGCAGCACCACCAGGCCGACGATCGCCCAGCCCCAGTTGCCAACCAGCTTGTGCACCTGGTTCAGCACCCAGAACAGGCCCTGGCCGATCACCGCCATCATCGAGAAGCGGCTGTAGTCGACCACGCGGTCCAGGCCCGGCACGTCTTCCTTGGCGATCAGGTTGACCAGCTTCGGGCCGACCCACAGGCGGGCTTCGGTGCTGGTGGACTGGCCCGGGGCCACGGTGAAGGCCGGGCCACGCGCTTCGATCAGGTCACGACCGGCCACCTGCGACAGCACGTAGTGTGCGGTCTGGTCCTTCTGCGGGATCCAGGCGGTGAAGAAGTGGTGCTGCAGCATCGCCAGCCAGCCGCCGGTGATGTTCTGGTTCAGCGTGCCGTCTTCCAGGTAGTCCTTGAACGCACGACGCTGGTACTTCTTGTCGTTGTCGTACCAGGTGGCGCCGTTGAAGCTGAAGGAATCCGGGTTGGTCATGCTCCGCGACAGGATGGTCGGGGTGCGGTCCAGGGTGCGGTAGACATAGCCGTTCCAAGGAGCGGCGCCGGTGTTGCTGACTTCATCCTTGAAGCGCACGGCATACTCGTTGCGCGAGACGGTCAGCGTGCGCTTGATGGTCACGCCGCTGTCGGCGGTCCACACAAACGGGATCTGCAGCTCGTTCTGGCCCTTGGCCAGCACGAAGTCCTTGGTGTCACCGACCAGCTTGAAGCCGTCGGCACCCGGCACCGGGGTGTTCTTGTCTTCACTGGCCCAGCCACTGATCGCGCTGTACGGATGCGCGGGGTCTTCGGTCAGCAGGCGCACCGGCGGGCTGCCTTCGTCCTTGGTCTGCGGGAACTGCAGCAGCTCGGCGTCGAGCACGCGGCCGCCATCGAGCACCAGGCGCAGCACGTCGGTGGTGACGGTCACGCGCTGGCTGGCCGGCGTGGCACTGGCCTGGGCCTGCACTGCGGCCTGGCCCGGGGCGCCCGGGACCTGCGCGTTGGGTACGCTGCCCGGGGTCGCGCCCGGAACACTCTGTGCAGCGGCCGGAGCCGACGTGGTCGTCGGTGCCGGGGTCGGGGCAGCCTTTTCGCGGCTCCACTCCATCCACAGCAGCACGGCCACCATCAGCCAGGCAAAAATAAGGAATACGCGGGTCTGGTTCATCAGCGGGCAGGCTCAGCGGTGCCGGAACGCGGTGCCGGCTCGGTCAAAGAGGGAGTTGCGATGCCATCAGGCGGCGGCATTGTGCCGTCCACGCCCGGCGTGGGCAATGCACGCAGGCGCCGCAACAGGCGCAGGAAGGCCTGGCGGATATCGTCGTTGCTGGCGTTACGCGCAGCACTACGAGCCACGACGACGAAGTCGCCTGGCTGCATATCGGTTCGTGTCTGACGCAAGGCGTCGCGCAGGACGCGCTTGATCCGGTTACGCCCAACGGCGTGCGGATCGACCTTGCGGGAAACCGCCAGACCCAGCCTGGCCGGCCGGTCAGCCGGCAGCCAGTGCAGGGTCATCAGCGGATCGGACACACGGCGGGCGCCGTTGAAGACCGTTGAATATTCGGCACGCGTGCGAACCCGCGCAGAGCGAGGGAATCGCTTGCGCGGGTCTGCAGTATTCACTGTCGAATGGATTGCGTCTGCCGCTGGATGCGGCATGGCAATCAGGCGCTCAGGACTTTGCGGCCCTTGGCGCGGCGACGCGACAGGATCTTGCGGCCGTCAGCGGTCTTCATACGGGCACGGAAGCCGTGGTCGCGCTTACGCTTGAGGTTGCTGGGCTGGAAGGTGCGCTTGGTGGCCATGTGGGCCTCTCGTATGAATGGGACGGAAAGAACCGGAAAT